>NZ_DASWWZ010000763.1:0-6083 GCF_036405755.1 Schlesneria sp. | reverse complement strand
TCATGGAACGCATCCGACCACGTTGCTGCTGGTCCATCTGACGGTGTTGGCAGTCGGTTTGCTGCTGGTGGTGGCCCTGTCTCGCTATGAGCGACGGCTGTTATCACGGTCACTCGGAATGTGTCTGCTCAGTCTCAGGCTCGCCGTCTTTGTCGTCATCTTTCTCACCCTGCTACAGCCGACAATCAGTTGGACGCTTGAGAAGACAGAAACGAACCGGATCCTGGTCGGAATCGACCTTTCTGAAAGTATGACCACGATCGACCTCCATGCGACGCAAGGGGAAAAGCTGCGAGTCGCTCGGGGGCTGGAAATGGTGGGGAACTCCAGAAACGAAGCACGGATCGAACGCTGGCAGGCCGCTTTTGACTCGGGCCAGCAGCCTGACTGGGTTGACGAGGAGGAAACCGACGATGAAGAACGCCGTGCAGCGCTCGCGAAATCCCGGCGTGACCACTTACGGGGAATCTTTGCCGAAATCGATAAGCTTTCCCGCATCGAGATTGCCCGGCGGCTGCTCGTTTCAACCCGGAAGCCGGTCCTTGATGAACTGGAAAAACTGGGGCACGTCGAATTGTTCGCCTTCGCCGGAAACGCCGAATCCCTCGAACGGAGATTGCTGGACAAAGACCTCGAACTTCCCTTTGCTCAACTCGAACCACAATCGACGGACCTCTCGGTCGGGATGCAGCGAAGCGCCCAGGGGCAGGGAACCGTCTCAGGAGTGATCCTGCTGACAGATGGCCGCGACCACGCCCAGCGGAATCTGACTTCCGTTGCGTCGTCCCTGAAATCCGCCGGCACACCCGTCTATCCTGTGTTGCTGGGGTCGAGCTACCGTCCCAGGGATGTCGCGATCATTTTTCTCGAACACCCGCAAGTGGTCTATAAAGGTGACCACCCCCGGCTACGCGTCACGGTGTCGACGACCGGTTTTGACGGTAAGTTGATCGAGCTTGAACTGGTCTCGGAAGACGATCCCGACGCCGTTCCGATCAAACAGACCGTGACCGGGAATGCGGGGCCTGTCATCGCCGAATTCGATCTCGATGCCGAGCAACTGGGACGCCACGGTTATGTCGTTCGAACACCGGTGCTCGACGACGAAATGAGAGACGACAACAATAGTCGCAGTTTCAAACTGAACGTCGTCGACGACCGGGCGAAAGTACTGATCATCGAGGGTGAGCCTCGCTGGGAGTTCCGGTACCTGAGCACGGCGCTGGAACGGGACGAACGGGTCGATCTGCGTCAGATTCTGTTTTCTCAGCCCTATCTGGGGGTCCTTCCGGAACCGTTTTTTCCGAGTCAACTCATCCTGCCGGACGATCCCCAGAATCTTGAGGCGTCGTCCTTTGCCGATTGTGATCTGGTCATCGTCGGCGATGTTTCGCCCGAGCAATTCTCTGAGGCTGCCTGGAACCTGCTGCTGAAATTTGCCGTCGAAGGGGGAACCGTCATCCTGTCGGCGGGACAACGCAATATGCCTTTGTCGCATCGCTCGACCGCGTTGGAACAGTTGCTCCCCATTTTGCATCCGGCCGCAATCAGTCTTGCCGATGCGACACAAGAAGCCTCTCCGCGCAATCGAGGCCTTCCACTGCAGCTAACGGCGGATGGCGAGCAGCAGCCGATGCTGCAGTTTGCCCCCGATCTGGGGGACAACATCGGTATCTGGAAGGGGTTGCCCGGCCAGATGTGGGCCATTCTGGGGGAAGCCAGGCCCGGAGCGACGGTCTGGGCGACCACCCAGGTCCCCGCCGGTCGGATCGATGGACTGAACACCGACCGCAAGTTCGGGATCATGATTCATCAGTTCGTCGGCGCAGGTCAGGTGGTCTGGCTGGGCATCGACGGGACGTGGCGCTGGAGGTACCGCGTCGGTGATCAATATCACCACCGTTTCTGGGGGCAACTGGCGCGGTGGGCGGCCACCAACAAGATGTCGTCAGGAACGGATTTCGTTCGATTCGGGACAGAAAAAGCAAACGTCGAGATGGGGCAACCGGCTGTGATTCGTGCCCTGTGGACAAGGGCGTTTCTGTTGAAGCATCCACAACTCCAGGCCCGGGCCGAGTTCTTCCGGCCAGAAGATCCCGACGATAAACCGACCAGTGTGGTCGAACTGAAACCAGCGTCGAAGCAGCCTCTTCAGCACGAAGGGCAGATCGCTTCACTGGCAGCGGGAGAATACCGAGTCAAGCTCGCGACCGATGGGGGGATTCTGGGGCAAAAGCCGATTCAGACGACGATCTTCGTCGATCAGAAGGAGAGTCTGGAGATGAGTGACGTGAGCAACAATCAGATTCTCCTTGCTCAAATCGCAGAGGCAAGTGGTGGTCGTTTGTTTTTACCGGATGAAGTCCACAAACTGCCGTCGATGTTCCGCAAAGCCGAGGAGACGACGTCACAGTATGAAGAAATCACACTCTGGGACCGCTGGCCCTGGCTGATCATCGTCTTCAGCCTGCTCACAACCGAATGGGTGATCCGCAAAATTAATGGCCTGCCGTGATCGCCAGCTGGCCGCGGAATCTCGCGGTCACATGAAATCGTCGATCACGCACCACAGGCCCGCAGCGTTTCGTCAGGGGTGCGCGATCCCGCCAACGCGGTCAGGAAATTTTGGAATTGCGGCGTGTCGATTGCTACGATTTCTGCGATCGGCGCAGCTTTTCGCCGACTCGATTGTGCGGCCGTGTCATCTACGCGGGTGACGGTGATACGTCGTCCAGCGTTGCCAGAGGATCTGTGATTTCCAGTGAGGAAGATTGAGCCATGACGCAACTCACTCCCGAAGGTCAGCGGACTGTCCAGGAATTATCGGAACGTCATGGATTCAGTCCGGATGCTGTGACAGAAATGTTGCTGGCGCTGCGGAATGGCAACGGCTCGATGGCTCAGTTCAGCCATTCTGAGTTCGGGGGCTCGGGTCAGTGGATGCGCGGCGGGATGATCATGATCGGCGATCTGTTCAACAATGGATTGAAAAGCCGCGTCGATTCGTTGTGCGTTGATATCTCGAATCTGCTCACCAATGAACCAGGCTTAGTCGGAAGCGGCAGCTTTCAGCATCAATCGCAGTCGGGTGGTGGTTACCAGTCCCACCAGTCGCAATCCGCGAATACGTCACCTGCTGATCACGCTGTTCCGGGTGACTATCGCTTGTTCCGGGCAGATCCCTCCTCGAACTGGTGGCCAGCGGAATTGGGGTCGCCGACCGCTTCCGGAAGCCAGAACCAGATGCGCTATGCCTACTTTGCGAACCCGCGACGACTGGCCGTTGATGCGGGAGGCGAAGTCTGGGTGTACGACACGCAGGACCATCAGATCGGCGGCTTTGCACAACAGCAAGGGGGAGACCCGTCGATTTCGTTCACGAGTCAATACGGCAAAGTGAATCTGGCGACGCTTCCCGTCATTTCACGCAACGGTCAGACGGTCGGAGCCTCGGAGGCAACGACACGATCGAATGCGGGGACGAATGAAACGCTCGCGCCAGGTTCCGGTGCACCGACGGACATCTATCAAGCGATTGAAAAGCTGGCGGCCTTGAAAGAGAGTGGGATTCTGACCCCGGAAGAATTCACTACGAAGAAGGCGGAACTGCTGGCGCGGCTCTGAACCCGGCCCTACCTGAACCTCAGGCTGCTTTCGTGTCACCTGAACCTTCCGCAGGGGGTGTGATTTGTTGCGGAGCGTTGTCTGTTGCAGGTCCGGCGTCCGCGCTGAGGGCCTCTTCTTCCATGATCAAGGTCAGGCCTTGAACGACCGCTGGCGGATCTGCGGGGACTGCGGGAACCACTTGCTGCGTGTGCAATCGGAACCGCCGGCTGAGCGACTCAATCCGGCGAATCTCTTGTTCGAGATAATGAACTTCATCCTGCTTTTTCTCGAGCCGAATCCGTAGCGTCTCAATCCGCCGTTCTGGTGAGCCCCCGAACAGACGTGCGATACATTCGAACGTCACCACCGATTGCCACGTACGAAGGGCGACACCGCGCAGTCGATACAGATTGGCGGCCTTGGTGACCTGGTTGAGCCTGAGATGATGCCCCAGCTGCATTGTGGCGAGGAACCCGAAAATTGGCAGCAGGATGATCAGAACTTCCAGGAAATGCTCTTTGCAGTAATCCAGCTTACTGCGAGAGATCGCCGCCATCACGATGAATTCGGCAGTGAAGGCCGACCAGATCAGACCGCTTGCCGCCGCCGTCAAGTCGGCGAAGAGTTCATCTTCCGCAACACGCTGGGCGAAAACGTATTCGGTGAGCAGCAGCGGCAGAACCAGCAGCGCCATGATGACCATGGGGATGCGCAGGGCGGTCTGTATCTTCCGCTCCAGTTCGTACCCGACGCGCTGCCAGCCTAAGTACGGAAGCCAGATTCTCTGATTGGTTTCGTGGTCGTGAGCCGCCAGTCGCAGAGGCGGAAAAAGCGCATAGACCCAGTGATATCCCCGATCGCGACTCTGTAAGCGTGTGGCCCAGTAACAATCGACCCAGTACGCCGGATACAGTCCGACGAAACCAAGCAGGCAGCCCGAGACGATTGCTACCTGTTCAGGATGATCGATGAAATGGAACACGCCTGCCAGCAGAAGCAACGAAAGGATCGACAACCAGAACATTTCTGGTGCAGTCCGTTCGTCCCAGCGGCGCAGTTCAGCACCGTCTGACTTCGCTGCAGGTTTACCGAAGTTCACAAAGGCATCCTTGCCGGGTGAATCAAATCCTGGCGGATTCTCTCACGGGGCGGCGAATGCGACAAGAGGGGTATTGCCCTTGTTTTCGCTCCTTTTGAAGCGGATTCACGCCATAATCGCCGATCACCACATCACCAGTTTGCCATCCAGCGTGCGGATATTGACAGTGGTGCCCGCTTCGATCGGGGGCGGCACGTCCTTCTTTTTCGAATTCAGCACCAGGGAACCGGATTGATTGCCGTCGAGTTTGATCGTTCCGATCTGGGTCCCCGTCACGAACACCGCGAGTACCGTGCCGGGAGGGAGTGGCACGTTCGCGACTTCGATCGTGGTGATCTCCTGATCGGGTCGCCGGGCTTCGTTACGAAAGGTGACGTAACGAGCAGATCCTGATGCGGCAAAGTGACCACGGCATCCGACGAGGGGAATGCGTGTGTCCGCTGCCGATGCGAAGTTGACGAATCCGATTGAGAGCGAAAAAAGAGCGGCAAAATAGATACGAAGCTGCGAAAAACGAAGAGTCATAGGTGCCCCGAGAAGTGGGTAGTGAAGTGACGGACGAAGCATAAGAAGGAACTGTTTTGAATTCCATGAACTGACGGTCAGATTCTTAATAAAATCTGAAATCTGTCGCTTCGTCCGCTCTTCTCAACCACTACGCCTTCAATTGCAGCAGCTCTTTGTAGAGATGGTGTATGAACAGAGCGTTGTCGCACTGCAGGTACTGCATCGCTCCCCCCATTCGAGAATAGCTTTTGCAGAACCTCAGGTAATACGCGGGATTCGTCTTGGGTGGTTCGCCCTGAGTCCAGTCCCAGCCCCCGCCATCCTGAAGATCGACCACGTAAACCCGATGTCCGGTCACAATGGATTTGCCCGACTGCAGCCGCAGGTTGTTGACGCAACTGAGACTCTTTTCAAACACCTGAGGGCCCATAATGGCGGAACCTACCGACAGTACGACGCCGCCGTCCAGTTGGTCCACCGAACCCCCAAACAGCTTGAAGTCCCGTTCTGCGCCGCGACCAATCGCCGCTCCGTTGAAGACGGGGTGATTCGAGATAATGTCGTAGCCGATTCCCGGGTGGATCGTCACGGGGATCCCATGGCGGTAAGCCTGAGCAAGAATCGAAGCGTACTTCCAGCGGTGTTCGACAGTCACACGTCCTGTGGCCCACCCCTGCTGCTGAATCGCCTGCAGCAGGTCCGCCCGGGCTGGTGTGAGCGGGTCGGACGGTGACGCAACAATCGCATCCGTCAGTGCCTGAACCGTCGGCAGGGTGACCCCGTCTTCATGGATCAGTCGACCGAGCGCCTGTCCATACCCCAACCCGTCCAGGGCTCCCGCCATGATGGCCAGATGAATGTTGGTCGCTGT
>NZ_DASWWZ010000762.1:0-3124 GCF_036405755.1 Schlesneria sp. | reverse complement strand
GGCAAGGGGAAGGTCCAATTCCATTCCGTCGCGAATGACGTGTGCAGTCGGCGGAACCAGTTCCATCAGTTCCCGGATGGCTTCTCCCGTGCGTCGCCGGGCACTTCCTTCGAGGATCTGGCCAAGCAGGACCAGGGTCGTGATCACCGCCGCCGATTCGAAATAGTAGCCGTGATGATGGTCACCTCCGGTGAGCAGCATTCCCAGACTGAAGCCGAAGGCGGCGCCGACTCCCAGCAGGATCAGGGTGAACATGTTCCACTGGCGTGTAGAAAGGGACTTGGCACCGATGATCCAGAAGGGCCAGCCGCACCAGGTCACGACAGGGAGTGTCAGTACCAGTTGTACGATTCCCGACGTGGATGGAGAGATCATCCGATCCAGTGGGATGCCCACCATGGGGCCCATCGCGAGGATAAAGAGTGGGACAGTGCAAATGAGCGCGACGATAAATCGACGCCACAGGTCTTGCTGCCCGGCGTCATCGCCCGCTCCGTTTCCTGTCGTGAGATCAGGTTCCAGTGGCATGCCGCAGATGGGGCAACTTGCGGGATGGTCACTCGTCACCTCGGGGCACATCGGACAGAAGTATTTTGTTCCCGGGGGAGGGGGCCCCTGCGGTGCTGTTGGGGGGTTGAGAAACTTTGTTCGGCAGTACTCGGCACAGAAGTACCATCGCTGGCCATCCCGGTCGCACCAGATCGCCGTCTTGGGATCGACCTTCATTCCACAGATCGGATCGATCTCAAAGGATTCTGGCGGCTCATCCTGGATGATCGAGAGCGAGGGGAGATCAAATGAGGGCATGGTGACTCTTCGAATCCACGTGGGGTTTGCGGCGCCCCGTGCGTGGATGAATTGAGGTGAAGGAGTATAGCCAATGGCTGAATTACTGAGCGCTGCCGCCATCGGAGGGAGGAGGTTGTCCCGCGAGAGGGTGATTCCCACGGAACGGTCCCTGAAAACGCAGCGTTAACAGGATTCCGAGCAGAATCGCGCACCGTCAATCAGTCTTTGACACCATTACAATAGATTCCATGGAGGCTGGCGACTGATTTTACGAAATAGAGTCAAGTTCACGTGTTGGTTGGTTTCTGTGGGATGTGTGGATTTTCCGTTTGGGTGGTCTGGAGGGGTGGACTTCACCGGATGGGAAGGATTTGCATCGTCGAACGACGCTCCCCCCCGTGCGCAGGGACCGCTATCATGGCGGGCTCGGCCAGCGTGGAGAGATCCATTCACTTCACGTCAGCCACGCGGGTATTCGGCTTCTTGTGAACCGTGCAGGAGTTTCCTGCGCTTGTGAGCGTCGAACGAGCGTCATCGACAGAGGATGTGCGTTGTGCATCTACCTAAGTCGAATCGTGGCACAGTGTGGCGTTGGCGTCGAACGCAATCGCGATTGAATCCATCAACAAACAGCAGTCAGTGAGCATCACTCGGCAGGAGAGAGCGGAGATGGCGGAACAGGTATATCTGGCAATCGATCTGGGTGCTGAAAGCGGTCGCGTGATGGCCGGCTTGTTCGATGGGCAGAGGATTCGTCTGGAAGAACTGCACCGATTTTCCAATGGACCTGTCAATCTTGCTGACACCATGCGGTGGGACTTGCTGCGGTTGTGGTCGCAAATTCAGGTGGGGCTTCAGAAGGCCGCGGCGCGGTTCGGACAAAGCATTGTCTCAGTGGGGGTCGACACCTGGGGGGTCGACTTTGTGCTCTTGTCGAAAACGGGCGAGATGCTGGGCCAGCCGTACCACTATCGCGATGCCCGCACGCGCGGAGTGATGGAACACGCGTTTCAGAGGGTACCTCGCCCGGAAATTTTTGCGAACACCGGTCTCCAGTTCATGGAGATTAACTCGCTTTACCAGTTGCTGGCGATGAATGAGTCGAACCCGGCGCTGGTGGAACTGGCCGATAAATTCCTGATGATCCCCGACTTCTTCCACTGGCTGCTGTCGGGAAGCCGCGTCGTGGAATTCACGAATGCAACGACGTCGCAAATGTATCATCCGACCAATCAGAACTGGTCGCTCGATATGCTTCGAAAGCTCGGCCTGCCGACTCACATGTTGCCGGAAGTGGTCAGCCCCGGGACGAAGCTGGGGCGGTTGCGTGAGGATGTTGCGCGACGATCCGGACTGTCTCGCCTCGAGGTTGTCGCACCCGCAACGCATGATACCGGGGCTGCGATCGCGGCGGTTCCTACAGAGCGAACCGGTTCGGCGAACTGGGCCTATATCAGTTCCGGAACCTGGTCGCTGATGGGACTGGAATTACCTCATGCGGTCCTCACGCCACGGGCACTGGAACTGAATGTGACCAATGAAGGGGGTATCGATGGAACGTACCGGCTGCTGAAGAACATCATGGGGCTGTGGCTGGTGCAGGAGTGTCGCAAGTCATTCGAGCGTAACGGGGCTCCTTACGACTATGGCTTGCTGGCGCAAGTGGCGAGCGATGCACGACCTTTCCGCGCGTTCGTTGATCCCGATTCTTCCGCCTTCCTGGCTCCGCATGATATGCCCGAGGCGATTCGGGACTGGTGTCGAAAGACGTATCAGGAGATTCCCGACACGGACGGGGGCCTGATCCGCTGTGCTCTCGAGAGTCTGGCTCTGAAGTACCGCCTGGTCTTGAGCTGGCTGGAAGAGCTTTCCGGCGAACGGGTCGAGGTCATTCATATCGTCGGCGGGGGAACGCAGAACGATCTGCTCAATCAATTCACCGCGAATGCGACGGGACGCCCTGTGATTACGGGGCCTGTCGAAGCAACGGCTCTGGGGAACGTCCTCATGCAGGCGCGCACCAGCGGTTCGGTGGGGTCTTTGTCTCAGATCCGCAATATCGTCCGGGCCTCGTCCAGCATGCAGCGTTACGAGCCAGAGCATACGGCGCAGTGGGATGAAGCCTACAAGCGCTTTACCGAACTGCTTTCGCGACGTATCCCCTGAGGTTCCGACTCGACTGTTTTGCGCAGCGGAGAGCTGTGTCGGACAGGGGGTTCGCGCGCCTTGGTCTCAGCTCCTTCAGCCCCTCGAACAGTGCGACCGAAGGGCTCATGCCGTGGCAGAGCCTGGTGTTCGTCGCTGGCAGAATCAGAGAAATGGGTGCCTATAAAAG
>NZ_DASWWZ010000761.1:0-9550 GCF_036405755.1 Schlesneria sp. | reverse complement strand
CGTCTTCGACTCGGGAGTTCCCGCAGACGTGGTCGAGTCACTGGAACGAGTGGCCTGGAATGCCTGCTCGGCCATTGGGACGAGTGGTCTGGCGCGAGTCGATCTACGACTCGACGCACAGAATCAGGCGTGGGTTCTGGAAATCAACACGATCCCTGGATTCACGGATCACAGCCTGCTCCCGAAAGCGGCGGCCAGAGTCGGCATCGATTTTCCGGTACTCTGCGACCGAATTGTCCGCTCCTGCCTGCGAAAGTCGATCACCGCTCACAGGCACGAGGTTCAGCTTCGCCCTCATGTTCTCCTGACCCCACGTGAGCGAGCACACCACTAAGCGTTCAGATTAAGCGTTCAGATCACAATTAGCATTCAGATCACAACCGCACCGGAATCAGACCGGTGCGGTTGTGATCATTCTGGTTCAGAGTGAAACGCAGCATCGCAGCCGTCCCGCTGGAAGAACCGGCTGAATGGGGGAATCGCATCCGATGTCCCATCGTGGTCGCCCCTATCGGAGTGGTCGCCCCTCTGCAGTGGCAAAAAAACCATCGCCGGTCACGCACAGTGAAGAGGATCTGCGAGGGCGATCCCCTGTCCACGATGTACTTCGAGCATGAGGCCGCTATGCCGCTCGGGCATGCGAAATGTCATTCGTGAGACGCTCATCAGACCCCTTCTCACTCGTGCGCCCCGAAGCGGCGGTGATCTCGCTCAGAAGCCGTCCCACGAGATAGCTCGACACACCGATGCAGACGAGAGGAGAGATCCAGATCGCTCGATCGCGCGGCGTAAACAGCACACCGAGTTCGTAGTTGGACAAGGTGAGAACCACGGCGGCAATCATCCATGCGGTGGCTCGCCTGTCCTTCCGGACCAGAGCGGCTTCCGCGAGCAATGCGCCGTAAACGGGTCCCACCATCGTGTAGGTATTCCCCTCGGTACGGGAGTTAAACAGCATCAGGTAACAGGCCGTAAACGAAAAGAGATACAAGGCTGCTCGCTGTGGTGACAAATGTCGTGCCGCCTGCCAGCAGGCCAGCAGTGTCGAAGCAGCCGCCACGAGCCGGATTCCTGTTCGAAGTGGGGACGGCAGGTCCACACCCGCAACCTGCAGCATGCCGAAGAACTGGGCCCAGTATCCCGTTTCCCCCACCTTGAACGTTACATCGAGATTCTGCACACAGGCCTGATATTGCGAGATCACATAGTCGGGCCGCTGAGTCGCGAAAGGGACCAGCCCGACGATGATCAGGCCGATCACCAGACGCCACGACGTTTTTGGATAGACCACTGCGGCCAGCATGATCATGACGAGTGCCAGGGGCTTAAATGCGAAGGCGAGCGATAACAATGCCGTGGCGCGCCACCAGCGCTGTTCGCTCAAGTCCGCTGCGGCGTAGATCATCAACCCGGTAATCAACAGTGTCGACTGGCCATTTCGGGCACAACCCCAGGCGAGCACGACAGAGGCAGCGGTGGCAATGAAAAACCAGCGACCCTCGCCCCCCAGCAGCTTCGTCATCCGACTCAAGCTTCCCGCGAGCACAGCGATCATGCACATCCGCCAGACAAGCTCACTAGCCGTATGCGGCAGAAAGGCCCAGGGTGCATACGTCAGGGCCGCCTGAGGCAGGTACAGGAACCCATGCCCTTGCATGTTGTACAAGGGTTCGCCGGCAAACCAGTGGACGACGGCGGACTGATATGCGCCCGTCACCGACCGTTCCTGACCATTGCGAATCGACAGTCCCACAACGGAGCAGACAATCACGGTCAGCGTCAACCAGAGCCACCAGCCGGCTCGACGATATTGCGGCGACGAAGTCGTTTCGACCGACATGAGGTTCTTCCCTGAATTTCGTGCGGTGACCAGCCAGACCCTTCTCCAAAGGGCTTCCCAGCGGGATGCAGTCCGGAGAATACGCGGCTTTTCGAAAATCGGTCAATGTCAGTCCCCCACACCGTGATTTCCCACTCGTTTGTCTCAATTTACCCATCACTTCGACCACTTCGGATCGGAGATGAACCGGGTGACAGCGAGGGGTGTCCCTTCCGAACACCTCCAACGCCAGTAGGGTTAACGGCGGTCGGACGAACTGCTAACTTGTGGAAGCGCAGAACGTGATACTTTCCCGGAGCGACCCGAAAGGACTCGATGCCAGAATCTGAAACGCCGCCCATCTACATCCCCGCCCCACCGCGTAAGCGAGGCCTGCAGCGGGTGCTCTCGATCATTGCCATCGTCGTCTGCTGCAGTTTTTTTGCTTGCGCCGGATGTTGTTTTCTAGGTTTGCTGTTCTTCGGCCCCAACGTCGTCGACACCCCTGCTGGGGCCGAGGAAGCCGCCTCGCAGATCGTCAACTGGACACTGCCCGATCAATTCGTCGGGAAAACCGGCAGCACCATCGACAACGCCCTCCTCCGCATGGATGTCGCGAAGTTCGTGCATCAGGAAGGTCGTGGCGTGATGGTAGTCGGCCAGTTGTACTTCAAGTTGATGCCCTATCAGGGACAGTATGAGCAGCTTCAAGACGTCCTGGAAAAGATGATCCCCGAACTTCGCAAGCTCGATCTAACAGAACAGACGACTCGGACCATTGTCATCCGGAACAGCAATGCCACTTTCCAAATCGAACGAGGAGAAGACCGGGCCTCGACGACTCGCTACCGCCGCGTGACGGGCCATTTCCGCGGCAAACGAGACCGGGCGGTCGTCATCCTGGAAGTCGAAGAAGCCTTTATGACCGACGAAGAACTCGAAAAGTTCATCGATTCAATCAAGTAGCCCGGAAACCGAGATAGCATCGCAAGCGCCGCTCTAACAGCCTGGGACACGTGGCGACGCTCCCGCTGAACTCATTAAACATCACGCGGACGTGCCACGTGATCACTCTGACCGTCGACGATGAAGCGGGACGGGGTCGCAGGGTGGAGATTTCGTAGCAGCTACCCCAATGCAGACTTCGTTCCTGCATGCGGAGTTTGAGCTGAAAGATATTGGCAATACAGCTTGCCCTGGCCTCGCCCATTCGGCTGATCTAACGACGAACACTCATCCCGCAAGAGCAGGATGAGTGTTCTGAATCGGGCGTTCGCCGGAGGCCCCGGATAACTAAGGACCTGCTGGCGAACGCATATCGCATCGAATTGAAGGAGCGATCCCAGGTCAGACCGGGTCCGGGGAAAGCTGACGATCAGTATGCGCGGGGTCTGACGCGTCCCTGAACGCGACCGGGCAAGCCCATCAGCCGCAGGAACCCTTCGGCGTCGTTCTGGTTGTACGAACCACCCGCTTCCATGCTGGCGATCTTGTCGTCGTAAAGACTGTTCGGGCTGGTTCGACTGGTGACGGTGATGTTTCCTTTGTACAGCCGCAGGCCGACTTCACCCGTCACCACGGACTGGGTCTGCTTGTTGAACGCCATCAGGGCATCCATTTTCGCCGTGTACCAGAAACCGTAGTAGACCATCTCGGCCACTTCGGGCGACAGGCGATCACGCAGGTGCAGCAGGTCCCGGTCGAGCGTCAATTGCTCAACATAGCGATGGGCTTCGTAGAGCAACGTCATTCCGGGGGCTTCGTACACACCGCGGCTCTTCATCCCGACAAACCGGTTCTCGATCATGTCGAGCCGCCCGATTCCGTTGCGGCCACCGATCTTGTTCAGTTCGAGCACCATCGTCAGCGGGCTGACCTTCTTGCCGTTCAAGGTCACGGGCACACCCTGTTCAAATCCGATCGTCACTTCTTCGCTCTTATCAGGAGCTTCCTGCGGTGACACGGTCATGCCGTAGTCAGGGACATCGACTCCGGTCACCTTCGGATCTTCCAGGACACCCGCTTCATAACTGATGTGCAGGCAGTTTTCGTCCGAACTGTACGGCTTGGCGACCGAAGCTTTGACCGGAATCCCCTTTTCCTGGCAGAACGCGATCATTTCGGTCCGGCCGGGGAACTTGTTGCGATACTTATCAATTCGCCAGGGAGCGATGATTTTCACGCCTGGCTCGAGCGCTTCCGCCGCCAACTGGAAGCGACACTGATCGTTCCCTTTTCCCGTGGCACCGTGAGCGTAAGCTTCGGCCCCGACTTCACGAGCAACCTGCAGGCAGATCTTGGAAATCAGCGGACGCGCGATCGACGTCCCCAGCAGGTAAACCCCTTCGTATTTGGCCTGCCACTGCATGACCGGGAAAGCGAAATCGCGGCAGAGTTCTTCCTGAGCGTCGACAATTCGAGCGGACTTGGCGCCGCAGGCATACGCTTTTTTCAGCACCGCGTCACGATCTTCACCCGGTTGCCCCAGATCGACATAGACGCAGTGAACGTCATAGCCTTCGTCCTGCAACCAGCCGAGAATCACCGATGTATCCAAACCGCCTGAATAGGCGAGTACGCAACTCGACATAACCAAGGTTCCAAAAAAGTGAATGAGTCAAACTGCGACAAGCGCCGCCCAACCTGTCCAGCCAGCGGCCCGGCTTTCACTGCCACTCCCTCTGTGGGCAATCGGCTCCCATCAGGGGCAATCACGCGGAAGGAAAAGCGATTCAAGCCGCAGCAAGACCGACACGCTCTCGTCGCCGGCAGGTCCGTGGTCGCCTCGCCTGCTTGAATCTGAACGTCGCGAGGACTTGTGCGCTGTCAGCAGTGTAATCGATCACGATGCACAGTGGCAGCGTAAGCGCCGCAGCGCGTCATGACCGCCCCGGGTGACAGTTTGACGTTTTCCCCCTGTCTGTTTATGATTCCCGCTCGTCAAGACTGAGCTGCCTGCAATTGGCTGATTGCTTCACAAGGCGATTTTAATGCCTCTCCCACCGGTAATTCGACTTCGATGTGCTTCTCAGGCGTTCATCGCCGGGATGATTGTCGTATCGATTATTGGAGACCTGTAACAGGCCTTTGGGTGTTCTTGCAAATACAACACTAGTAAAACACTAGCCCTCAGGTCAGACCTGAGGGCTTTTTTCTTGATGTGATACCGAAAGCAGACCTATGTCGAGAATCCAGATCTACGATACGACGTTACGCGACGGCAGCCAGGGCGAAGGTGTCAACTTCTCGCTTCAGGACAAACTGCTGATCACACAAAAACTCGACGAGGTCGGCATCGACTTTATTGAAGGGGGATATCCTCTTTCGAATCCCAAGGATGCGGAATACTTTCACCGCGTGCGGGACCTGACACTCAAGCACGCGAAAATCGTTGCATTCGGAATGACCCGACGGCGAGGTTGCGCAGCGGAAGACGACATCGGCATGATCGCCCTGCGCGACGCCCGATCCCCTGTCGTCACGATTGTCGGCAAGACCTGGGACCTGCATGTCCGCGAGGTGCTCAACATCGACGAAGCGGAAAATCTGGCCATGATCCGCGATTCGATCGCCTTCCTCAAAGCCGAAGGCCGCCAGGTCTTTTATGACGCTGAACACTTTTTCGATGGGTTCCGTGCCAACCCTGACTTCGCACTCAGGACCGTCTCGGCCGCACAGGAAGCCGGGGCCGACACCATTGTTCTTTGCGACACGAATGGCGGTCGCCTGCCCGAAGAAATTGCAGCCGCCGTCGATGCCGTCCGGAAAGTTCTCAAGGTCCCCGTCGGGATTCATTGCCACAATGACTGTGAACTGGCCGTCGCCAATTCACTCGCCGCTGTCGATCACGGTGCCGTCCAGGTCCAGGGGACCATCAATGGGATTGGTGAACGTTGCGGCAATGTCGACTTGATCAGCGTCGTCGGCAATCTGGGCCTGAAAAAGGGATACGACGTCCTGCTCGAAGGGGGCATGATCCACCTGACCGAGCTTTCACGGTACGTTTACGAAATTGCGAATATGAACTTCAGGTCGGGGCAGGCGTTTGTCGGCTCAAGCGCCTTCGCACACAAGGGAGGGATGCACGTCCATGCCGTCAATCGACTGGCCTCCAGTTACGAACATATCCCGCCGGAAACCGTCGGCAACCAGCGGCGGGTTCTAGTCAGTGAACTCTCGGGGCGTTCAAACATCATCGCCAAGACGACGAAGTTTGAAATCGAGAATGACAAGGAACTGATGGCGCGGATTCTCGAACGCGTTGTGGACCTCGAGAATGAGGGATACCAGTTCGAAGCGGCCGAAGCCTCATTCGACCTGCTGGTCCGCAAAGAAGCGGGAGTCTACGAACCGAAGTTTCAGCCATTGCAGTATCGTGTCAATGTCGAAACGACGGCAGGCCGGGGAACGATTACCGAGGCCACGATCAAACTGCGAGTCAATTCCCGTACCGAGCACGTGGTCGCAGAAGGGGACGGTCCTGTAAACGCCCTCGACACGGCTCTGCGTAAGGCCCTCTCCGCCGCCTATCCGAACCTCGCCCAGATGCAGCTTGTCGACTACAAGGTCCGCGTCATTAACTCCACCGAAGGAACTGCCGCGAGAGTTCGTGTCGTGATCGAAAGTCGAGACCACACCGATGTCTGGAGCACCGTCGGGGTCAGCGAAAACGTGATCGAAGCGAGCTGGCTGGCTCTGATCGATAGTGTGGAATACAAGCTTTACAAGGATGCAGAAGCGAAAGCCGAGTGAATTTCCAACGTCAACTTCAAGCGAAGCGGGCCTGCCCACACATCCCATTAAGCAGGACCGAATCCCTGATTGGTAATCGGTTGAAGCAGCGGCCTGTTTCGCTCGCCACGGGTCGTTGCCTCAAGCACGAGCTGGACGGGAGATAACCGATTCCCGACGACTGTGATCATCGACATTCCGGAGTTGGTTCGAAGGCAAGCACGCGTCTTCTGCCAATGACTCAGCAAATGATTTATCATCCGTCAGCCAGACAATCCGATTGTCCGTCGATGACCCCGACAGATCTGTGATACGCAGCATCTAACAACAATCTCTCCTCATACTCATACGGCACCGTAAGTATCTATGACGACTGAAATCCCCAAACAATACGAACCTGCTGCCGCAGAAGCCAAATGGACTCCATTCTGGGAAGAGCGTGGTGATTGTGATGCCAATCCGCCACTGCCGGGTGATCCCACCCCCAAACCGCCCCATGTCATCATGATCCCGCTGCCGAACGTGACCGGCGCACTTCACATGGGTCACGCCTTGAACGGCACGCTGCAGGACCTGCTGACCCGTTGGCGCCGCATGCAGGGCTACGAAGCCCTCTGGATGCCGGGGACCGATCACGCGGGGATCGCCACCCAATCCGTCGTCGAAAAGCGAATGCTGGAAGAAGAGGGCCTGACACGACACGACATCGGCCGCGAAGCCCTCGTGAAGCGTATCTGGAACTGGAAGGATTCCTACGAAAAGCGAATCCTCAGCCAGTTGAAAAGCCTGGGAGCCAGCTGCGACTGGCGGCGCGTTCGGTTCACGCTGGACGAAGTCTGCTCGCGTGCCGTGCGGCAGACCTTCTTCAAAATGTTCAAAGATGGCTTGATCTACCGTGGAAAGCGTCTCGTCAACTGGGACACGTATCTGCAGACTGCCGTCGCGGATGATGAAGTTTACGACGAAGAAATTGACGGGCATTTCTGGACAATGAACTACCCTGTCGTCGACGAAGCCGGTCAGCCAACCGGCGAACGAATCTCGTTCAGCACGACGCGGCCGGAAACCATGCTTGGCGATACGGCGGTTTGCGTGCATCCGACCGACGAGCGATACACGCACCTCATCGGCAAACGGGTGCGCATTCCGCTGAATGGACGCCTGATTCCCATCGTCGCCGACGGGTTGCTGGCCGACAAAACGCTGGGGACCGGTTGCGTCAAAGTGACCCCCGCCCACGACCCCAACGACTATGCCTGCTGGTCGCGTAACAAAGACACCATGGGCGAGCCGATTAATATCCTCAACCCCGACGGAACTCTTAATGAGCAGGGAGGAATCTGGCAGGGGCAGGACCGACTTGCAGCTCGACAGGCTGTGGTCGCGGAAATGGAAAAGCTCGGCCACTTCGAAAAGGTCGAGGATCGCAAGATCCCGATGAAGCACAGCGACCGCTCGAAGACCCCCATCGAACCGTATCTTTCTGAACAATGGTTCGTGAAGATGGATACCCTGGCGCAGGCTGCCATCGATGTGGTGAATCAGAACCGGGTGACGTTCTACCCTGAACGCTATCGTACGTCGTACCTGGACTGGCTCGCCGAAAAGCGTGATTGGTGCATCAGCCGTCAACTCTGGTGGGGACATCGGATTCCCATCTGGTCGAAAACCTACTCGAAAGACGAGTTCGAAAAGGCTTTCCCGGAAGGTTATCGCTTTGATTCGGAACTGGAGCAGGCCCCGTGGTTCCACGGAGCGGTTTCGTTCGATGACGCGAACTACGCCATCCGAGTCTGTTTCGACGAAGGGCACCGCGACATCGAGCAACGTTTCGAACAGGACGGGTTCACGCAGGAAGAAGACGTCCTCGACACGTGGTTCAGTTCAGCGCTGTGGCCCCACGCAACGCTTGGCTGGCCCGACAGAGAGCACAATCCCCCGCTGATTGGCGAGGCGTCACAGCCTGCCTCAGGCCGGAACGAAGTCCTTCCGTACTTCTACCCCGGCAGCGTGCTCGTCACGTCCCGCGACATCATCACGTTGTGGGTGGCGAGGATGGTGCTGACCGGGCTTTACAACATGGGCGACATCCCCTTCAAGCATGTCTGCATCCATCCGAAAATTCAGGATGGCTTCGGGCAGACCATGTCCAAATCCAAAGGGAACGGCGTCGATCCGCTCGAACTCATCGAGAAGTACGGCTGTGACGGAATGCGGTTCACAATCGCCTCGTTCGCGGGCGAGACCCAGGATGTACGACTGCCGGTGGGATACGAGTGCCCCCACTGCCAGGGGGTGATTCCTCAGGAACAGCACCATCTGAAATTCAAACCGGGCAAGCCCCGCATCAAGTGCGTGAAATGCAAGAAAGAATCACAGTATGCCACACCGAACTACGTTCCCGATGAAGGGGAACCGGTCGCACGCATCGTGATCGAACGGTTTGAATACGGCCGTAACTTCTGCAACAAGCTGTGGAACGCCGCTCGATTCGCCATGCTGAATCTGGAGGGCTACGTCGCTGGCGTGGTTGACCTTTCCACTCCCGACGCAGCGCTCGCGAACGATTCTCCAGCAGCGGAAAATGGCCTGGCGATCGAAGACCGCTGGATCCTGTCCCGACTGGCAACGGTCACAGACGAACTGACATCACTGCTCAGCGTCTACAAGTTCGATGCAGCAACACGCTCTCTGCGAGATTTCGTGTGGAACGAGTTCTGTGACTGGTACCTTGAGATGATCAAGCCACGTCTCAGAGACGAACAGCGCAAGCCGACCGCACAGCGTGTCCTTGTGGCTGTCCTCGACACGACACTCCGACTGCTGCATCCGTTTACCCCCTTTATCACAGAAGAACTCTGGCAGCGACTGCGTGAGATCGCACCGACGCGCGGACTTCCTGTCCCCGCCCCCGCATCCGACGCGATCATCGTCGCCCCGTGGCCGACCGGTCTGGAAACTCTCCGCGATCCGATTCTGGAATCCCGCTTCCAACGGCTG
>NZ_DASWWZ010000760.1:0-4096 GCF_036405755.1 Schlesneria sp. | reverse complement strand
TGGTTACCGCCCGCTCGGGTGGGGATTAGGAGCATGGGGGCTCGGGTATCTGGCCTATGGCAGCGGTTATCTTGCATATAGTAACCCCTACTACTTATCGAGCTACGGATCATTGGGGAATTACGCCTACACCCAGCCAATTCCCGTTTACTATCAGGGCGCCACGATCGAAGGCACGACTCCTGTCGATAGTAGCGTGATCGTCAACGACGGATCAGTGGTAGAGAGTCGTTCAACGACGGGTTCGGGGGAGAATTCCGCTTGTGAGAAGGCGTTTGATGACGGCGTCGCTGCATTCAAACAAAACAACCATGACGCGGCTCTGGATACGATCAACCGAGGCCTCACTCAATGTCCGGATGACTCGGTGATGCACGAGTTCCGAGCTTTGATTCTGTTTGCGAAGAAAGACTATCAACAGGCTGCTGCGACCATCCACGCTGTTCTGGCCGTAGGCCCGGGTTGGAACTGGACGACGCTGAGCAGCATGTACTCGGATGTGGCGACGTACACGACACAACTGCGAGCCCTGGAGGCGTTCACCCGCGAACACCCGGATGACGCAGCATCCAAGTTCCTGCTCGCGTATCACTATATTGCGGATGGTTACCCTGATTCCGCAGTCCCCCAGTTGAAACAGGTGGTTGCCCTCGTCCCCAACGACCGTGTTGCAGCAGATATGTTGAAAATGCTGGCGAAGCCAGAAGTTGCCGCCACTACGGATGGCTCCACAACACCGACTCCTCAACCCCCTGAAGCGACCAGTGACAGCGGAGCTCAACCGGATCCCGCGATCCCACCGTTGAAACCGGAATCCCTGATCGGGACCTGGAAGGCAACACGCGACGATGGATCAACGTTCGAGATTCAGATCCAGAACGAGGGCAAATTTCAATGGAAATTTGCGCACAAAGATACGACCAATCAATTTGATGGGACCTACACCATTGAGGGAAATGTCATCGCTCTTGAGAGCAAAGACGGTGGTTCTCTCATCGCAGGCATTGAACCCGGCGAGGACGGAAGGTTCAAATTCAAGTTGATTGGTGCTCCGAAGGAGGACCCGGGACTCGACTTCCGTCGGCAGAGCACTCCATAGCCCGTTGGTGAAAACCGTCGCTGCGGCACCTGCCCGGTCGAAATGCAATTCGGCCGGCAGGTGCTTGCATTGTAAGCATCCGTCCTCAACCACTTGACATCGCCGCAGAAATATGGCCCCGGCTTTGTGCATTCGAATCTTTTGCGTAACATCGTGACCGGCTCAAACACAGGAGGAAGCAATCATGTTTGCAGAAACGAAAACTTTCGCGAGTGCGTTGCTCTTCGCGATGTTTCTCTTGTGTTGTGAGGCCTCGGCTCAGGCGAACGCTGCTGGAGATTCAACGATTGTCGGGACCTTCATCCGGCATGCTGACCACAAACTCCAAATGACTGACACCAAGGGAAAGGAGCGATCTCTGCTTCTATCTCTGGAACTCAAAGTGTCGTGCGACGGCTCAGACTGCACCGTGAGTGATCTTAAAAATGGAATGAAGATCCGCGTAACGACACTCAAATCAGATAAACAAGTCGCCATCGAAATCGAGGCGCTCGATAAGCAACAAGCCTTCGCCAATACACAGGACGGGAAGCTGGCAAGTCTTACCGATCAGCAGATCAGCCTGCTCGATATCAACGGCGAAATCTCGACGTATACATTTGGTGCCTCGCTGGTTGTCACCTTGGAGGGTCTGACAGTGAAGCGGGAAGACCTCAAAGCAGGAATGCAGATTCGGATCACTTCATCACCTGAACAGAAGTCTGTTGCTACCCGGATCCAGGCCCGGCGAAGTCCCCCGGATTTTCGTAACTGACTTTCGGGTCTATGGGCCCTCTTCTCAGCAGACCGCGGCTGCGCACGAGTCACGACGCCATCTTCTCCCAGCGCCCCAGCAGCCAACGCACACTCTCTCCGCTTCATACCGACTTCCGGCAGCGCCAGGTCTTTTTGAGCAGCACGCTATCAAAGCATGCAGGATACGTCCTGACCCGGACCGTGGTTTCATGGTCGAAACCAAGTCACATTCATTCATCTTTGCACGACGATCAGCCAATCACCTGACTCAGGGCTGAGACGGAATTCGCGTTACACCAAACCGTGCGCCTTGTTTTTTCACTGCATTAATTCATTCGCTGCCTGATTGTGCCAGGTAGCGAATCCTCTTCAGCAGAATCGTTTACTCTGGATTCTTAGTTGCCTACTGGCTCTTCAATAAGGGTCCAGAACCCTAAGAATTCGCTGAGAATTGAGCTCAACTTCAGGCGACTGGCCTACCATTTGCGACATACTTCCTCCAGCAGTGGTTCGATCCACTCCATGTCTGAATAGGCGAGAACCGAACTAACAAGGAGCTAGCAATGATTACAAAGAAGTGGGCACTAATTTTCTTAGGAAGCCTGGGTGGGTTCGCCGTCGGTTGCGGAATGGACGATTCATCACGCACGACGCAGACCAACGAACCATCAACTACCGTGACAGCGAATCGTCCCGCTCTGCCGGAAACTACGCGTGACCCCGCCGACCGGTCATCTTCCACCACCCCGGCCACTCCAGGCACGAGTGTCAATGACAAGACGCCATTCGATCAGGATGAAAACCAGCGCGACATCAACACCACGGCAGACATCCGCAAGCGGATCGTCAATTCCGACCTGTCTTCGAAGGCCCACAACGTGATGATCACGACCCAGTCGGGTCAGGTCAGCCTTCGAGGCCGCGTCGAATCGCAGGCAGAAAAGGATGCGGTGGAGAAGATTGCTGCTGAGGTCGCTGGCGCCGACAAGGTGGACAGCCAGCTGGAAATTGTCACCAACTAAAGCCTTACAGACGGTGTCTTGGCAAAACGAATTATTCGAACAGAAAGTCAGGTATTAGAATGTCAACTTCCATTTTCTGTACCGCATCGGCCAATCAGGCCGACACAATCATCCGCAACCTGAAAGCGGCAGGGTTTTCAAATAACGACATTTCGGTCGTCACTGCGGACAAGACCGCCACCCGCGAGTTCGCAGATCGACACGACACGAACGCTCCTGAGGGGGCGATGGCAGGGGCCGGAACCGGCCTGCTGCTGGGCGGAACACTGGGGTGGCTGGCTGGTATCGGAACGCTCGCCATTCCGGGGCTGGGAGCCTTTATTGCGGCCGGTCCAATCATGGCTGCACTCAGCGGTGCTGCCGTTGGCGGGACCGTCGGTGGAATTACCGGTGCTTTGATCGGGATGGGTGTTTCGGAAAACGACGCAGCACGGTTCGAGGAAGCCGTCAAGTCGGGAGATTATCTGATTTCTGTCCATTCCGAAGACTATGAAGAGCTCAACCGAGCTCGCCATGTCATCGAACAGGCTGGAGGACGCGATGTTACCGTGTCAGGTGAAGTCGTCACCGGCAACTCCCGCTACTGAGATCACCCTTCATTGCGGCTTGGAGGCCAGACGAGCCGGCGGAGCCGAATCCTTGCCCGTCTCACTTCGTCCGAGCAGGCAAGAAATCTCTTTAACCCTCATATTTGAAGGACAATCATGAAACTCGCGACCCTCCAGGACCTCTACGTAGCCGAATTGAAGGATCTCTACAACGCAGAAAACCAGTTGTTGAAAGCCCTTCCAAAAATGGCTAAGGCTGCTTCCGATCCCGATTTGGCGCAGTCATTTCTCGATCATCTCGAAGAAACGAAGGTCCAGGTCGAGAGACTGGAAACCATTTTCAAGGAACTGGAGCTGAGCCCTAAGGGGAAAACCTGCAAGGCCATGAAGGGCTTAATCGAAGAAGGATCTGAGGTGATGTCCGAGAATGCGGATCCCTCTGTCATGGACGCGGCTCTTATTACTGCCGCCCAGCGTGTCGAACATTATGAAATGGCCGGTTACGGCTGTGTCCGTACGTTCGCTCACATACTCGGCTTCGATAACGCTGCCGACCTCTTGCAGCAAACGCTCGATGAAGAAGGGGCCGCGAACAAGAAGCTGACGGAACTGGCCGAATCGACAATCAACAGCGAAGCCATCTGATGGCGTTCTGAACTTCCGTCCGGATACTGAAGTTCATTCGAACAGCG
>NZ_DASWWZ010000759.1:0-7413 GCF_036405755.1 Schlesneria sp. | reverse complement strand
AAGAGAAATTCTTCAGCAGAATAACTAGTGTAACAGAGGAGAACGACATGACAAAACCCAGGATGGGGGCGTGAGGGGCAATGGTTCCTCACCGTTTCTGCGTGACATAACCATGTCAATTGCTGCGGTCGGGTGCCACTTCTCTTCGGCACTCGGTGCGCGTTTGACTCTGTCGATCACTTTTGTCCGACGGTGATTTCGAACAGTTGTGGCCAGTTCTTTCCCGTCACGAACAGCCGCTTCTTCTGGGGGTCGTAGGCGATGCCGTTCAGCACTTCTTCGTTGCTGGTACGCTGGCTTCTGGGGTAAAGAGTAGATAAGTCGATCCAGCCGAGTACCGTGCCGTCCTTCGGTGAAATACGGACGATGTGGTCTTCGTACCAGACATTTGCCCAAATCTCGTCGTTGACATATTCCAGTTCGTTCAGGCGACCAATCTTCTCTTTGTTGTCCCGACGGTGAACGTTGATTCGTCGAGCGACCTGAAACGTTTCAGGGTCGAGGAAACGAATCGTTGCCGAGCCGTCGCTCATGATCAGGTGTTTGCCGTCGGTTGTCAGGCCCCACCCTTCTCCGGAATACTGGAATGTCTTTTTGACATCAAACGTATCGATGTCGTAAACGAGACCGATTCGATTCTGCCAGGTCAGTTGGTAGACCTTATCATTGAGGACCGTGATTCCTTCGCCAAAGTAATGGGAATTGAGAGGTGCAATCTGTTCCACCTTGCCCGTTCCAAGATCAACTCGGCGTAGAGACGATTCCCCTTTCTGCCCTGTACCTTCCAGTAACTGGCCGTTCGCGAACACAAGTCCCTGCGTGAACGCTGTACGGTCGTGTGGATAGGCTGCGACCAACTTGTATCCCCAGACTTCCCCTTTGAGAGCCCGCTTGGATTGTGCGAACACGCTGATACCAGCCACGCTGCTGACCAACAACAGCAGCACGATACCCCAGCGGGAATTTCGTTTCGGCGATCGGACTGTGGGAGTGAATTGTCCCGACATTACAGAATCCTTTTGGGCCGCCAGAATTAGCCAGTTCCTGCTCAAAAATGTCATCCAGAATAATGTCGCAGTCAGAGGCGAAGACGTCCAGAGAGTTTTCAGGTATCCTTGTTCCTACCATGAACTACGACTTTTTTTCGCCAAATCAGATTAAGTTCGGTTGGGGACGTCGAACGGAACTCGGGACGCTCTGTGCCAGTCTTGGTGAGCGAGTCTTTCTCGTTTCCGGCAGTCGCACTCTCGAGCGACGCGGCCTGATCAACGAACTGCAAAAGGCGATCGCCGCAACAGGGCTGACGGTTCACCAGTTCGAAGCGGCATCACACGAGCCGGAAGTCAGCGACGTCGATGCCCTGGTTGCTTCGTTTCTGAAGCTTGAGCCGACCGATCGGGACGTCGTTGTCGCCATCGGTGGAGGATCCACGATCGACCTGGCGAAAGCCGCTGCCGCGTGTGCCACGAACCGGCAGAGTTCCAGTGTCGTTGACTTTCTAGAAGGTGTCGGGCGGGGATATCAAATCTCGGAACGTCCCCTGAGCGTCATCGCTGTTCCGACGACCGCTGGAACGGGAACCGAAGTCACCAAGAATGCGGTGATCTCGTCCTACTCACCTCCTTTCAAAAAGAGTCTTCGCAGTGACCTCATGATTCCCCGTATGGTACTGGTCGACCCCGAACTGACCGTCAGTCTGCCTCGCGAGACCACGGCCTATACCGGAATGGATGCGATTACGCAGTTAATCGAATCATTCATTTCTCGTCGTGCGGCTCCCATTCCCCAGGCACTCGCCTTGTCTGCACTGGCGAAGGGGCTGCCCGCGCTACTGGCTGTCGTTCAGGATGGAACGTTGCGTTCCGAGCGGGAAATCATGTCCCATGCCGCACTCCTGTCCGGGATGGCTCTCGCCAACTCAGGACTTGGATTCGCTCATGGAGTGGCTGCTGCCTTGGGCGTCCATTGCCGTGTTCCTCACGGACTTGCTTGTGCTGTCATGCTTCCTGCGGCGCTGCGCGTGAATCAGCACGTGAGTGAGAAACCGTTGGCCCGACTTGAGGCACTGTTCGACCAGAGTCATCCAACGTCTGAAGCGTCCGCCGCAGCGTTCATTGCCCGCATCGATCGACTGTGTCACGAGATCGGCATCCCTCCACGATTGAGATCCATCGGGGTGGAAATTGACCAACTCCCTGCCATTGCCGTGAGTTCGCGCGGGAACAGTATGAACGGGAATCCGCGCGACGTCAGCGACAGTGAAGTCCTTAGCATCCTTCAGCAGCTTTGGTGACGGGCATTCTGGATGAATGGAAGTCCTTCACAGTTTCCCCGCCTCGTTTCAATTCGGGCGAAATTGTGCTCGCGCCATCGCACCAAAGCTTAAGCGTGTCTCCGGTCCCAATGATGACCATCTCTGACAGTCGATAAAATTCTTCAGGCAGATTCGAATGTAGAAATTAGGCGGCGGGGGACTCGTCGAGTGTTTCCTCGGCCTTCGAATGGTCAGGGAACACGAACGAGGCGGCGACACCGCCAACGAGTGTCAGAATGATGATGGCGAACGAAACGCCATTGATCATTGCTTCCGTCTCTTCATTCTTATGGAAAAGATGTTTTTCCAGCAGCATCTTGGCTCCAACGAAGCCAAGAATGATGACCAGTGAGTATTTCAGCAGGTGGAACCGGCCCATGAGGTCAGCCAGTGCGAAGTACAGACTCCTCAGCCCCAAAATGGCGAATACGTTTGAAGTGAAGACCAGAAACGGGTCGCGTGTCAGCCCGATCACGGCAGGAATGGAATCGACTGCAAACACCAGGTCGGTCGTTTCGACCATCAAGAGTGCGAGAAAGAGAGGTGTTATTGCGAACCGGCCATCCACACGTGTGAAAAAATGATCTTCGACGAACTGAGGATGAAGACGGCCCCGCAGCATGCGGATCAGGATGTTTTTCTCGAAATCCACTTCGCTGTCTTCGCCCGAGAACAGCATCTTAAGAGCGGTGAAGATCAGGAATGCACCGAAGATATACGTCATCCACTCAAATCGTTCGATCAGAGCGACGCCGGCGAAAATCATGACAGCCCGCATGACAAGCGCACCCAGGATCCCCCACAGAAGGACTCGGTGCTGGTATGCCCCTGGCACCTTGAAGTACGACAAAATCAGGGCAATGACGAAAATGTTGTCGACGCTCAGCGATTGTTCGAGCATGTAGCCCATGAAAAACTGGACTGCGGCTTCCCATCCTGAGTCTGGAAGACCAGTGGCATCGAAGGGGACATTCGGATCTACCGGAGGAAGCACACCCAGGTTGAACCAATGGTTGTCGTATGCAAAGTAAACGAAGGCGGTGAACAGTAGCGCCAATACGAAGTAGGCCGCAGTACGTATCAGGGCTGTCTTTGCGGTCAGCGCCTTCGCTTCACGAGAAAAGACACCGAGATCAAATGCGAGGATCATCAAAATCAGCAGCACAAACGCTGCCCATACTAACCCCGTCACGCGATTGCCCCTTTGTCCAGATAACTGGTCGTCAAATTCCAATTCAGCGGATCTGGCAGAAATTCGATTCTCGTCGAGACATCGTAATCGGGCCAATCCATCGTTCATCAACTATCGGAGGCAGTCCCGCCGCATGCGGCGATTGGACTGCCTCCGGTGGTCGAGAGTATAGCGTCAGCAGAGAAGCTTGCGCAGCCTGCTAACGGAAAAGAGGGACTGGCGGATCAAATGAATTCGACGATGGCCGGAGTATCGCCGATTCGCAGTCCCAAACAAGTCCAAACTCTGACCGGCTTTGCCGTCCAGGCGAAGTCTAACGTGTGTCAAAAAGTGGGAAAGTCAGAGCGTGATGGAAGCGTGTGCTCGCCTTTTCGACCGATGCGCCGCTATTCTACCCTGCGGCTTGTCTATGAACTCGGTTGGCAATGAACTTCGATGCTCGTCCTCGGAATTGAAACAAGTGGTGTAGACGGGTCGGTGGCCCTCACCCGCTATGGTGAACTGCTCGGCGAACGGCGATTAAATCAGGCTGGGCGCAAACATGCCCAAGGTTTGATTTTCGAAATCGGCGAAGTTCTACGCGAACAGGGACTTACACCACGCGACCTGCAATTGGTCGCCGTCAGTCGTGGCCCCGGTAGTTTTACTGGGCTGCGAGTCGGGATGGTTTGTGCCAAGACCATTGCATACGCGACAGGGTGTCGCCTTATCGCCGTCGATACATTTGCAGCAATTGCCAGCGGGACTCCGGACCACGCTTCGCCCCTTCATGTCATTGAAGATGCTCAACGCGACGACCTATTCCTGGGGGAATATTCCCGTGATGCACACTCTCAATGGCACCAGACGTCTGCCATCCGGATTGTATCGATCCCCTCATTTCTCGAACTTTGTCAATCGCCGATCACCGTTACGGGACCGGGACTAAAGAAGCTGGATCGGGACGATCGACTCCTGGAAAGTCTGCCCGTGACAAGGATCCCGCTCGACCAACCCCCTGCACGCGTGATCGCGGAAATTGGACGATTGGAGATCGAACGAGCGGAACTGTCTGGTGAAACTGCGGACACCGATTTCTGGTCAGCATCCCCCTTCTACCTCCGGTTGAGTGCCGCTGAAGAAAAGCGGGCGGCTCAGGCGGGCGCAGCACCGCCGATCAGTCCTTGAATCCCGGTGGATTTTGTTTATGGGACCAGCCGATGAGTCAATTTCATCAAGCACTTCTCATCGGCTCGACAATCCTCCTTTCCTGGTTTGGTATGCAGCAGGTGCATGAACTGGGGCACGTCGTCGGGGCAATTTTGACGGGTGGAACCGTGAAACGAGTCGTTGTGCATCCTGCAGCAATTTCTCGCACGGACCTCGCGACGAATCCCAAACCACTGCTGGTTGCGTGGGCGGGCTCCCTTTTCGGGGCGGTTGCTCCGACTTGCTTCTGGGGCATGTTGTCTCTACTTCGGGTCCCCGGTGCTTTCGTAATGCGGTTCTTCGCGGGTTTCTGTCTGATCGCGAATGGAGCCTACATCGCATTCGGATCGCTGCCGCGAATTGGGGATTCGGCTGACTTACTAAGCCACGGGGCTCCAATGTGGCAGTTATGGTTTTTTGGCGCGGTTACGATTCCTCTTGGACTCCTCCTTTGGAATGGGCAGGGAGTTCATTTCGGGTTGGGAGCTACTCCTCACCGGGTCAGTCCCCCGATTGCCTGGGGCACTTTTTTCGCATGCTTTGTGGTCCTCCTGGTGGGAGTGTGCATCGGCGGCAACTGAGCAGTCGAGATACCGCCTGAGCCTCACCAATCGCGATCTGGTTTTTCGCCTTGCGAGCCGCACGAGGGTTAGTCCTCGGGTTCCAGCAGGAATTCTGCTTTCAAGATATTCGTACCGGAACTCACGACGCGGTCGTCGGGCGAAATTCCCTGCAAGACTTCGCTCCAGTTGTCGACGCTCAGGCCGATCGTGACATCTTTCACCTGGTATTGCTGAGGGCCAGTCTCAACAAAAACAAACGTCCGTCCGTCGTTCGATGCGATGGCGGATTGAGGCAGAGTCAGACAATTCCGTTTCGGACCATCGGGGATCAGAACACGGACGAACATACCCGGCCGCAGTTTCCCTTGCGAGTTATCGATCTCGGCAGTGAGCGGAACCGCACGCGTATCGATTGCCACCTTTCGGCCGATAAACGCGACCGTTGCAGGGAGCGTCTCACCAGGCAGAGCAGGCGTCTGCACGGAAATCGATTGCCCCCGCGTGACAGCCAGCGATTTCCAATCCTTTTCGCGAATGTCGGCCTGCACCCAAAGCCGTGAAGTGTCTGCGATCTGGAATAGCCCCTGCGACGTTTGTACGCGTTCTTTAGGGGCCAGCAGAATCTCCTCGACGGTTCCCTTAAAAGGAGCCTTTACGGGCCAGGTGCTGAGAGTCTCTTCCCGGTCAAAATCTTCCAGCGTTTCGTAGGGTTGACTCACGATCACGCTGAGCCGTTGCCTCGCGATGACCAGTCGTCGCTGGGCATCATTCATTACTGATTCCGCTTTCAGATGCCGCTGCTTGACGTCGAAAATCGCTTGTTCGCACGCCGCGAAGAACTCGGCTGTCGTCGTATCTCGTGCTGATCCCGTCTCCAGGGCCATCCGGATGCTCACGGCTCCGATCTCGCTGGCAGGCTTCAAATTGCTGCTCAGTTTTTCTGCCAGTCTCATTCTTGAGTAAGCGGTCAGGATCTGCTGACGAGCTTGACCAAGTTGCTTGTTCGCAAAGTCTTTCTCCAGATCCTGAATATCCTGAGGCGTCTTCAGTCGTTCGACCAATTCTTCCAGGTTGCCTTGAATCGAATGCCACCAGTCATGCTCGCTGACGGCCTGTCCAAGGTCGGATTCCCGCAGTAAGACATCCGCCCGGCCTTCGCCCAGTTGAGGGCTGTCGACAATCGCGATGACCTGCTGTTCTGAAACGCGGTCTCCGACTTTCACATTGATCTGCTGAATCAATCCGTCGAACGGAGATTTGACCTCAACATGACGAGTTGCGTCATAATCAATGCGACCAGGGACGGTTCGTATCGGTTGAAGTTCGCGGAAGGATGGTTTCTCGACTTCAATTTGAGCTGCGCTGAATTTTTCCTGAGGCAGTACGACGACATCCCGCTGCGTGGCGGGTTCGCTGCTGGCATGGACTTCCTGGGGCGCTCTTTTGGCCCAGAAGGAAATACCGACAGCACATGCCGTTATGAGTAGTGCTAATCCGACGGTGATGGCTGCGAAGCGTTTCATGGCGGGTCTTCAATTCAAACAGAGGTTTGATTGGATGTTGTGGGCTCGCTCAATCGTTCACACTTGGCAAGGACGATTCAGCGGACACACCCGGAGCAAGTCGAGACTGCATCAGGGCTATTGACTGGAGCAGGTAAAAACTCCATGGTCCCCAGACGCGTCTCAAGCCTGTGCCACTAACAACGCAGTACGGAAGTATTCCCTGGGACAACAAGAGGTCTGGTGATTGCGCGGTATCGGATCAGGGTGCATTCGGTGAGGTCGATCGAATGCACGACATGTTCGCAAAAATTTCCACCAGAAATCATCCCGGGAAGCGAATTCTGCCCCGTAGGAAGCGAGACTATCGTGTCGGCGGAGACCGATTCACGACTCGGTTGATCGGCTTGGCAATCTTTGTCGAAGGCATGGTTCCAGCAGGGGAGGATCCAGTGGAAATGCCAGCCGAGTTCATCTTCTGTGTTGCTGTGAAATGACTCCAGATGCAGCCGTAAGTTCATCGCAGCCGTCGACCTGGTCTCAATCAGATTCGTGTCGTGACGATGCAGCCACGGCAGGGGACCTTGCCACAGGCACACAATCAGACACAGGCGCCCGAAAACGCGCAGCATCCCGGTGGTCTGGCAATTGTCC
>NZ_DASWWZ010000758.1:0-5085 GCF_036405755.1 Schlesneria sp. | reverse complement strand
GATGAAAATGCCTCCCCTTTTCGCAGCGGAACTCTCGTTGAACCGTTGGGGTTCTTCGGATTCCCGTTGCAGCGATCGATTGAACAGGAAATTGATGAAATGCCAAGTCTACGCTGGTTGAGCATCGCGCTCCTCTCCCTGCTGGTCCTCCAGCCCTCTCTCACATCGGCCGCCGATGCCCGGGCGGAAGGGGTGGTAGTCCCCAAGGAGACGATTCAACTCTTCCCCTGCAAAGAGCTGACGAAGGACTGGTACACGTGGCTGACAGACGACCTTCATGAAGACCCGCGAGGCGTATTCACGCTTCAGCCCGACGGAACCCTTCGGATTTCCGGAGACGGCTACGGCGGCGTGATCACACGAAAAGAATATGCCGACTACCACCTGGTGCTCGAATACCGCTGGGGAACGAAGACTTGGCAGAATCGCGTCAAAGCGGCTCGTGACGGCGGCCTGCTGCTCCACTGCAAAGGACCTGACGGCAACTTTGGCGGCAGTGGGGACAAGCCCGGCCCGTGGATGACGTCCGTCGAATGCCAGATCATCGAAGGGGGCGTCGGCGATATCCTGGTCCTCCAGGGAAAAGACGAAAATGGAAAGCTCATCGAAGCCAGCGCATCGGCCACGGTCTCGTACGATCGCGATGGCGAACCGGTCTGGGATCCAAAGGGAGAGAAGAAGAAATTCACTTCCGGCCGCATCAACTGGTTTGGCCGTGATCCAGACTGGAAAGACGTCGTCGGATTCCGCGGAGCCAAAGACCCGGACAGCCCCGGACAGGAATGGACCACCCTCGAATGCTTTGTCAAAGGGGACAAACTGGTCTACCGCGTCAATGGTGTCATCGTGAACCGGGCCGAAGATGTCTACCCCACCAACGGCAAGCTGCTGCTCCAGACCGAAGGAGCCGAGATGTATGTTCGTCGCCTGGAACTGCGCCCGCTGCCGAAGCAGATTCCCTGAGCTAAACGACCTCAACTGAGAAGCAACTTCTCAAGAGAGATCCCGTTTGCTGCCCAACCTGGCGGTAGACGGGATTTTTTTGTGCAGTGCGTCACACCGGTTCTCGCAAGGTAACGCGGCCTGATTGAGGCCCCGCGCAGATGAACCAGAATTTCACCCGGGTGCAAGCATCCGCTCGAGTCAATCAGAGCGTCGTCGTCTCACACAAGTATAAGAAGAGTGCCCCGCCCCAGGTCTCCGATGAGGTCACGTTGCGATCCCTCCAGCAGTTCGGTCCGATCTCCTGGCCGATACGATTTGCCCCAAGAGAATTCTCACAGCCAGGATGCGCCTTTTCTCTATCGCCCCTCCCCCTTCCTGATTACTCTATCTTGACCCTTGCATTCTAGAAGCTGAAGACAGAAGGATGGAATTCATGCTGACATATCCCTCTCGCTGGGTTGCGCTGATCGCTCTGATCGGAGCACTGGCCGGAACGGCTTCTGCCCAGGAATCCGAACTCGCGAAGTACTACGGATTTCGGCCGCTGGAAGTTTTCAAACTGGCTGAGAGATCGGGAAATCTGCTGACTGGCGATCTCAATCATGACGGTCTGACAGACATGATTCTCGTTGACAACAGCCATAGTCGTCTCGACCTGTTGCTGCAGCGCGGCAAGCAACCTGCAACCAAAGAGACCCGGGCCGGTCGGGATGATGTCAATCTGATCGACAACGACTGGCGGTATGAACACAAGAAGCTTCCCGTTGATCACGATGTCGCGGCTTTGACTTTGGGTGATTTCAACGGGGATGGGCGAGTCGACATCGTCTATTTCGGATTGCCCGATCAACTCGTGATCCGCTATCAGCCTGTCACCGGTGATTGGACCGAGAAAAAGCAGCAGCGAATTCCCGACGTGGCTCCCACGCAGTGGTTCTTGACGGCGGGTGACCTGGATGCGAATGGCCTGGATGATCTGGTGATCCTGGGGAAGCATGAAACGATCCTTCTCTACCAGAATGAAAAAGGAACGCTCAGCGCACCCAAGCGGCTGATGAATACGTCCGACAAGCTGGGTCTGGCTCAAATCGCAGACCTGGACGGTGACGGACGCCTCGACTTGTGCTACCTCGCCGGAGATGGCTTAAACCGCGTCCTCGGCGCGCGACTGCAACAGTCGAACGGTCAGCTTGGACCGGAATATGTATTCGATCTCGAACGCCCCCGCGCCGTGTCACTTCGCGATGTCGACGGAAAGCCGGGACACGAGATCCTGACGATCGATTCCCGAACCGGGCGGCTGAAGCTGCTGAATGTCGAACAGAAAAAGCTGTCGGAAAATGAACTGCCCGAACGGTTGATTCAATTCGGTTTCGGCAAGCTTGGTTCCGGCAACAACCGTGACCTGGCGATCGGCGACTTCAACGGGGATGGGCTGAGCGACCTGGTGGTAACCGATCCTGATGCCTCGCGCGTGCTCCTGTTTACGCAGCACAAAGGACAGGGACTGGACATGGGCACCCCCTACTCCAGCTTGACCGGCACTGATCAGATCCGTGCGGCAGATCTGGATGGAGACGGCACCGCCGATCTGGTCGTTCATAGTAACACAGAAAAAACACTGGGCGTCAGCCAGTTTGCCGAAGATCGACTGACGTTTCCTCAGTCCATTCCCACCGAGGCGGATCCCTCCGTTATCGAACTCGTCGACCTGGATGGGGACGGCAAAGTGGAAGTCATCTTCATCGCCAAAACCAAGAAGGACCGAACCACCGAGTACTCACTTCAGGCGATGAAGCGTCTGGGGAAAGACGAATGGCAGGCCGTGAAATTTGGCGACAAGACCTCGTTCCCGCTCGACCTGAAGGGGACGCCCGAGCGACTGTTGCTGGCGGATGTTTTTGGAGACGAACGCCCCGAATTCCTCATCCTGCAAGGTTCCAAGCCGCCTCAGTTGTTCGGCTTCACCACTGAGGGAATTCCGATTGAACTCGTCACGACCGGCAATCTGGGTGCGGGAACCGTCGCAGCAGGGGCTGTCAGCCTTTGCTCGCTGGGCGGGAAAAAGGGCCTGCTGGTCACGCAGGAAAACTTCGCCCGGCATATGGTTCTCAGCCCGCAGAAGCGTTGGGAAGTGGCAGATCAGTTCAACGTGACGGAATCCAATGCCCGGATGGTGGCCGGAGCCATCGTTGACTTGAACGGGGAAGGTGAACCCGAAATCGCACTGGTCGATGGCGGACTGCGCAAGCTGAGAATCCTCAAGAAGGCCGAATCCGGATACGAGCCCTGGAAGGAAATTGATATCGGCGAGTTTCCTTTGAAGTCGTTGAAGGTCGCCGATTTGAATGGCGACAAGCATGACGATCTGGTCCTGTTCGGGACTGACAAATTCGCCGTGCTGTTCGCTGGGGGAACCTCCCCCGCGCTGAAAGAACTGGCCGCATTCGAAAGTCAGCTCGACAAGGTCTTCCCTACCGACGTGGTCGCGGGAGACCTGAATGGTGACGGACACATCGACCTGGCCATGACCGACACCCGCAGTCATTTCATCGAGATCATCCAGTATCGGCCCGAAACAGGTCTCCAGCACGCCCTCTATTTCCGGGTGTACGAACAGAAGTCATTTCGGGGCGATGACGACGCCAAGGACGCAGAACCCCGCGAAGCGATGATTGCCGATGTCACCGGGGATGGCCTTCCCGATCTGATCCTGCTGGCGCACGACAGGTTGCTCGTCTACCCTCAGGATGACGGCAGATCCCAGGTTACCACGCCCGCCAAATAACGCCTTGCGGCAGATCACAGCGTCGACTGCGGCGTCCCGTTTTGGATTGTACGGCCCAGCAAAGCTACGATCGCTACAACAAGAATAATATTCACCATCTAAACCGCATTTTCACACGTCCGGATTGACGTATCGTCGCTTGTGGCGTGGAAAATACAGGAGCGTTATATTCGATCTTTCGCCCGGTCAGTTCATGACGACTTCCTTCACAACGAGGAGCTTTCCAATGAGCGACAGTATTCATGATGAAGATGAAGCCACGGCTGGCGACTCTGTAGTGAAAACACGTGAACTAAAAGACCCAAATATCCTCAAGGTCTACCAGACCGGTGAGTTGACGGTCGTGGGCTTCGGGGGACAAGACGTTCCCGACGAAGTCTGTATCGCCGCCTATCGCGAACAGCTCTTTAAGCTGGTGGAAGAGTCCCAGTGTAAGGTGCTGGCATTTGATCTGACTGGAGTCACGCTCGTCCCCAGCGGAATGCTGGGGGTGTTGATGTCGCTGCGGAACAGAGTCGGTCGGGTCGAACTGTACAACCCATCGGACGACGTCCGCGAGGTCCTGCGTATGACGCGGCTGGAAACGTTGTTTGATATCAAACAGGTTGATCTGTAGTGCGTCCAGATCGGCACCGTTCCACCAATCCGACTTCGCGTTCTTGAGAGCTCATCAAGACTCAAAAACCGTCAACATCATCGAAGCTGAGTACGGGAGCACGGATCGACCAGCTCGGTCAGGATATCACGGGGGGCATCGACCGGCTTGATTACCTCTGCTGAAAACTCAGATTGGCAATCTGATTCCCTTCTTCTGTAACAACTCATTGATCTGCACAATCCGGCAGGGAAGAAGTTAATCAAAAAAATCCGATGCTTCTTTCCAAGCCTTGTCCAACGAAGTCAATCAGAGGAGCCATAAGAACAGCACCGTGTCGGACATCCGGGAAGATTGTGGATAGAATCAGTAATGCACTTTTCGAGCCTTCAGAACTTTCAGAACTACCTGCTGAAAACCAAACTGGTTGACCCGACGCAACTGCAACAGTGTATGGTTCGCTTGCAGTCGCGCGGACAAAGCATTGACGGCCTGATCCGGGAACTGGAAGCCGCCCATGCGCTGACACCTTACCAGGTCGCAAAGCTGCTGAAGCGCGACCTCGAAGGACTCTTACTGGGCAAGTTCAAACTGCTCTATCGCAACGCCTCAGGCAGCTTCGCGCGGGTATTTCGCGGATGCAATGTCGAAGACGGACAAATGGTGGGAATCAAGGTCCTCCGGTCCCGCTGGGCCGAAGACCCCAAGAAGGTGACGTTGTTCAAACGGGAAGGGGAACTGGGCAAGCGACTGAAGC
>NZ_DASWWZ010000757.1:0-11957 GCF_036405755.1 Schlesneria sp. | reverse complement strand
ATATCCCGATAGAACTCATGGAATGTGGCGTGCGGCAACCAGGCCTCATCAAAATGCAGGGTCCCGATCTTTCCGTCAAGCAATCCCTTCAGCGTTTCAACATTGTAGATAATGCCGTCATAGGTGCTTTGCGTAATCGTGAGGATGCGCGGTTTACGATGCGGATGCTTAGCCTGAGCCGCTTTTGCAAATGGATTCGCCTCGATCTTCTTCTGGATATTTTCAGGAAGAAACTCTTCGAGGGGAATGGGACCGATGATCCCCAGATGGTTGCGTGTGGGAGTGAGAAACACCGGGACTGCACCGGTCATGATGATGGAGTGCAGAATCGATTTGTGACAGTTCCGGTCGACGACCACGATATCGCCAGAGGCGACTGTGGAGTGCCAGACCATCTTGTTGGACGTAGAGGTCCCGTTGGTCACGAAAAAACAGTGGTCGGCATTAAAGATCCGTGCGGCGTTCCGCTCGGATGCGGCGACGGGGCCTGTATGATCCAGCAGTTGCCCCAGTTCTTCGACAGCGTTGCAGACGTCCGCCCGCAACATGTTCTCACCAAAAAACTGATGAAACATCTGACCGACGGGACTTTTAAGGAAGGCCACGCCACCTGAGTGCCCCGGGCAGTGCCAGGAATACGAACCATCCTGTGCGTAGTGAACCAGGGCCCGAAAGAACGGAGGGGCCAGGCTGTCTGTATACGCTTTCGCTTCGCGAATAATATGTCGCGCCACAAACTCGGGCGTATCCTCAAACATGTGGATAAAGCCATGCAGTTCGCGCAGGATGTCATTCGGAATGTGATGCGAGGTCCTTGTTTCCCCATAGAGGTAGATCGGGATCTCTGCATTACGTCGTCGAATCTCGTCGATGAAAATTCTGAGATTCACCACAGCCGGATCGAGTTCCGGGCCGGGTGTAAATTCCTCGTCGTCGATCGACAGAATAAATGCCGAAGCGCGGCTCTGCTGCTGGGCGAACTGGGACAGGTCGCCATAGCTGGTGACCCCCAGCACCTCAATGCCTTCTCCCTCGATGGCATTGGCCAGGGCCCGAATGCCCAATCCGGACGTGTTCTCGGACCGAAAATCCTCGTCGATGATGACGATCGGAAATCTAAATTTCATCGTGCGTGAATCTCTTGAATGTTGCCCTGCCCGGGCGGGGAATCACAAGTTGAGACAGAGCGCTCTGCCACATACCCGCAGCGCGAGATGTTATGGAAGGCGAGCCCGAATTGTACACCCTGCGACCCCGGCAGCCGCTCTGCCTGCGCGGGATGCAGAAAGGGGACTCTTCATCTTACATGTCCTGATCAAGTTTCACTCGACGCCTCCTGTCGGTTTCCCCGGAACAGCGAGCCCCGATTCGAGAGGTCTAATATCGCAGCCGGACGAAACAGCCCCTCGGTTCAATCGCCCTAAGTCCCGTTCCCTTGAGGGATTCCATCTGCAATTCTCTTGCCGGACGGGACAGGGATCTCAAAAATCAGCCGGGGCCTGTAGAGCATCGAAACGAGCTACGGGCACGACTCGTTAATGGTCGCAGCCGCAGCCTCCCCCTCCACTGCCGCAAGACGCGCGGGGCAGTGGCACAAGCCCGGTTGAAGAAACAGGCTGAACCTCAATAACACCGAATCCCCCGGCCGCGGCTTGGAGCGCCAGCTTCGTGGTATCGGGACCACGGTCGCACAGGACATAGAGAATCAGCTTTTCCCGGTCCAGGGTCCGTTCAAGGTCGACCAGTTCCAGATTCAGTTCCCACTGACAAATTCGGGCACACCACTCTGGAAAGTCCGCTTCACACTCGCGGATCAGCTCACGGGCGGTCTGCAGGTCGCGGTCCGTGGCTGAACGTACCAGTTTGAATTCCGTCGGGGACTCGTCCGCTTTGCAGTAGTGCGGTTTCAACTGCTCCAGCACGGTCCCGATCTGAAGCCCCCGGTCGGTTTCGACCACCACAGGGGTCCCCCGGGCAGGAATTTCGGGACCTTCATTGACGAACCGGGCGACTTCCGAGACGACGCCATAACGAATCAGGTAAATCTCGCTTGCCGTCACTTCACTTGTCGTCATAGAGAAAACGTCTTTACTGACAAAACGGTAAAATTTCTCAACCCGGCAGAAATTGCCGAACGAGTCACTTGGTTACAGCGGGCGGCTCGGGCGCGGTCTCTACGGGAAGCTGCTCCTGATTCCCACGACGTGGCGGGCGAAAGAAGCCATTTTCCATTCCGTTTGAGATCCCTCGCCCCATCAGGCCGAGAAATCCACTTTCCAATTCTAGCCTGAGCTTAACTCCCCGATCAGTCGGGCGGAATTCCAGCGTCATGGCGTCGTTGTCGGAATCGAATGATGCCTCGGCCCGCTCGGTAAATCCGGAGGGGTTTTCGGTGTCGGCCGCCGTCAGCCAGTTCTTTGCGTGGGTCACGAACTGAAAGGGGATTCGATTTCGCCCCTTCTGAGAGGTTTGCGGCAACGCCACTTGAGCCACAGCCTCTTTCAAAGCATCCAGAGCCAGTTCACCACCAAACGAGAGCCACAAGGCCTGTGGTGTCGTGTAGATGTAAAGCTGAGGCGATTCACCGAACAGTCGCTGGCTCTCCTCATTCGGGGATTCGACGGGGAGACGATGGACGGGAAGTGACTCGATCCGCTCTGCATCCGGGTCAAGTTTCAGAAGGATCTCGTTTCCGTTCGAGTTTTCCTGCAGAAACTCAAGCAATTGGGTAATCTGGGAGGGCAAATTGCGAGACGTGGAAACCTTGATCCCGGCCATCAGAACAAAGTTTTCCTGCTCCATCCCTGTCAACTGCGCAAAAGCATCAATATGGCCCGTTTCGGCTGATGCCATCAATGTTTGAAAGATCGGGTCGAGAAGTTTCGCTAACTCATCTGCCTGATCAGAGCTGGCATTCTTCACCAGATCTCGCTGCGCCGCTTCAAAATAAGTGACAAACTGTTTTCGTTGCTTTTCTTCCATCTGCCATGAGACGGACATTGTGAATGTCGATGGATTTGCGACCAGATTTCCGAAGTAGGTCCGCTTTCCCGTCATGTTCTGAAATAGCTTGGCAAGCTTACTGTCACTGGTCCCCGAAATATCCAGCTCAATGACAGCGTGCTTTGTTGCAGGATCAAGCTGGCCCCCGATCGTGAACTCTTCCCCGTAATTGACAACTTTGTCCAGGATATCGACCCAGGCTTCCCCGTTTGCGCGACGAAGCCGATAAACGGACTCGGGTTCGTCATCCCGCTGCTGCAGATTCGCAATCGCCTGATTTTTGACCGCTTCGAGCCCCAGTAATTTCATCCCGGGGGGAATCGTCTTAATCAGGACAGACGCAGCGATGTCATAACGATCTGACAGCTTGGCAGTTAACTTAGCGGGGTCAGGAAATCTTAGATCCAGGGCGGACTTGCTTCCGTCCGGGCCGACCATGAAGAGATATTCATTCAGGTAGCGAGTCCGCAGTGTAAACGATTCGCCGTAGCGGATATCAAACCGATCAGGCTCTCCCTCAACCGGAGAAATCGTCCCGGAATCATAGGCCAGAGTCTGGAGCGCCTCGTCCAGATTCTCGATCGGAATGTAGGAAATGCCCATGGGGCGGATGAATTCGTCGGTATTGAGGTACGTCATCATGCCGAAGGGACGACGTCGATCAATCCCCTTGGTCTCTTTCAATGTCTCAACCGTCCATTGATCGACACGTTCCGTCAGATCCGCTCGCTCGGCCGATTCAAACATCAGATCCGCATGATCACGCAGTCGCTGCAAACTGGCGACATTAAATACCATCAAGGGAAAATCGGTCTCGGAATCCACTTTTTCCGCGGCAGAGCAGAGTTCCCGCGGTAACGCGTTCACGGTCAGCAGGGTGGTGACGAAGAGCAGACGTACCCAGACACCCAAATCAATCCGGCGAAACATGAGATCACTCCCGTCATGACATCTGGCACCGATCCGTCGTTGAATTGCGGCGGCTCCAGGTCAGCAGAATCAGGGACCCGGCGATTTCATGCTAACTTAATCTTTTCTGATTGCCAGCCATTGCCCTGGGAGTAGAGCATCCAAAGAAAGAAAAAGGGTGCCGGCAGGAAACCGGCACCGCGTGGGGAAAAACAGTCGACGTGAGATGTGAAAGAAAGCAGTGTTTTACCGGGAAGAGTCGGCGATGGAGATCGCCGCGGACTTACCGCCCGGTTGCGGAGCAGACTTGGATGGGGTCCGAGCGACCCACTGATTAACACGAACAACGGAGGGAGCAGTAAACTTCTTGGCGGGAACAACAGATTCCGTCATGCGGACTCCGGATGAGTCTTCGCCACGCATGCTGGTATCATTCTTATCGTAGGGATTGTTATCCCCACTCTTGTCGGCAGAGCGAGGTGCTCGCTGCTGAGACGAGTTTGCATCGGGAGTTGGCTTGAGGGAGGTCGCAGGTGCTCCGTTCGCCCCTGGTGCAGCGCCGAGTGCGGGCGACCCGATCGGTGCGTACGAGATACGAGTTCCGGTCTGCATCTGACGAACCACCTGAACAGGCTTCATCACGGTGATTTCCGTAGGAACATAGTCGACCTTGTTTACTGCCACTTTGCGGGTGGTCTGGGTCGGTTCCATGCGTGTCACGTTATAGGTGACCTGCTTCATCCCTGGAACAGCAACCTTCTTGGTGTAAGGAACCGTACAGGTCATGGTCTGAGGTACGAACTGACGTTCCTGGCGGTACTGCGGTGTGAATGCGTTCCGCATATCGTACCCGGTCCGATTAATAAACCCGGCAATGTTAGGACGATTATCATACTGCCATGACGGGACTTTACCCGTGGGAGTGTTCTTAGTGACCCAGTAACCGACCTGCTTACGCTCGGTCTTGTATTCCGTCACATTCTGATAATCGACGGTCGATACATTCACGGTTTTCTGTTCGGTCACAGGACGCATTTCGGTGACGACCTGATCAACCCACTCGGTGCGCACGACCGGTTTTGAAATGGTCTGCTTTTCGGGTTGATACTCCGTCACCTGCACATTCTGAATGACAGGATGAACGACTGGCTGCAGTTGCTGAACGGCCACCGTCTGCACAACAGGCTGTGCGACCTGGACCTGCATCACAGCGACAGGCTGCTCGATATGGCAGATCGCCGGTCCCGACTGAATACCGTCGCCATAGGCGTAGGAGGCAGTCGACATGGAGGCCGCACTATATACGGCCGATTGTTGCATAATGGGAGGAGCTCCCAGGTACGACGGAGCCGAGCAGCCACAGCCCGCCCCCGATCCTGAGAACCATTGCGCGGACGCCGTTCCACAAAAACTCAGCACGGTGAGGCTAGCCGACAGCGAGGCCAGTCCGAACGATGATCGGGGCATGAAAACCTTCCTACCTGAAAGACGAGGTCTGAAAGCGATGATGTGAATCTAGGGAAGTGAAAAGATGGGGCTTCGGCAGCAATCGCTCGTCTTGAACGGTTACCCCTGCGAAGCGGGCGGGTTTTTAAGAGAATCTTGATTTTGGGTCAAGACCGCCAAACGAAGGGCCGAGAGGGACTGAAAGTGACCCGCAGAGTGCAGAAAGGAGAGGCGGCGAGGTGGGGAAGAAAAAATCGCCCAGCAGAGTCAGCCACGGATGTGACTGACTCTGCTGGGCGGGATGGTTCTATTCAGTGTCAGTTACTTGCCACCGACGAACTGGGCCTGCGCCTTTGAGTCTTTGACGTCGTTCAACTCAACTCGCAGTGGCTTGGTACGGGTCAGCAGGTTCACGCCAAATGTCACCTGGTGGGTCCCGACGTCCAGCGGAACCGATAACTGCATCGCCGGATCAACCGGCTTGCCGTCCACCCAGACTTCTAATCCTGTCGTATCATTCACGAGGAACCCGACGACTCCTGCCGTGGTCACGTTCACAGTACACCGGGCGAATCCGAATTTCCGATCCCCCAGCCCACGCATGGTAAAGTCCATGACGTCACTCAGCGGGAGCGCTCCAGAGACAGTGCTGTAGACGGGAACCCAGTTCAGTCCGGTATCGTCAGCGACAACTTGTGCATCACTGGTGCGGGACAACCGCGTATAACTTTCCTTCGTCGGCTGCAGCGTTTCCCAGCGACGGACAACGCGAGCAGTGACTGCGGCGTAGGGACCTGGCTTACCGAGTTCTGACATGAAGCGCACGAGATCGATCAGTTCGGCCCGGGTCAGCTTGTCAACCAGACCGACGGGCATCAGTGACGAACCGGATTGCTGATCATCGATCGACTTCAGCGGAACAGCGAACTCACGATCCTCCACATCCCGCAGGAGCAGGTCCGTATCGGTCTCACGCACCTTGATACCTGTGAAGACTTTCCCTTCATCTGTCGCAACAACCAGCGACTGATAGCCTTCTTTCACGTTCTTGTTGGGGTCCAGAATCGAATCCACAAGGTAATCAATCTGAGCACTGGAACCGACGCTGACCAGGTCAGGCCCGACTTTCCCACCCGCCCCGCCAACGGCGTGACATTTGAGGCAATTCAGTTCCGCCCGTCGGAAGATCTGTTCACCGCGTGCAGCATTGCCGCTTTCCCTGATGGTCCCGACCAGAGCCGCCATCTCTTCTTTCGAGAGTACCTTTGCGGCATTCACGATATTTCCCGCCTTGCTGATCGCTTCGGTCAACTTCGGTTCCTGACGACCCGATCCGGTGATGATTCTCAAGGCGATCTTGGCCACGTCTTCAGACAGCTTCTGATCCACAAACGCCGCAGCAAGGACGTCCGGCCCTCCTTTATGCTGTAGAAAGGCATTGATGATGGCGGACTGTGCGGAGACATCTTCAGACTGTTCCAGCAGTTTAACTGCAAGCGCCGCGGCCGCGGGGGTATCAATTTGGATCAGAGAGGTGATGGCCGCCGCCCGAATCGTCTCGGACTTGTCCGTCGACGCCAGTTTTCCGAGAAGTTGTTTGCTCGCGTCGCCCCCCAGTTGTGAGACCCCGCGAATCGCTGCCAGTCGTACGCCCGTTTCCGACTGGGAATCGGTCACGATTGCCGTGACGGGTGCTCGCAGGGATTCCAGCCGCCAGGCGCCGATACAATCCACCGCAGCAGTCTGCAGCGTCCCGTCTTTCGACTTCAATGCTTCGATGACAGGAGCCAAATCACCTGCAGGTTGAATGTCCCGCTTCCGCTTGGCCTCGGCCAGTGTCGTCAGCATCGTTGCGGATTGTGCAGCCGGCGTCGATTTGGTCAGAGCCAGATCAAAAACCAGTCGCAGGTCTTCTGCCCCGCCCAATTGGCCGAGTGTTTCCATGAGCGAGTTCGTCAGGTCAGCAGGGACTTTGCCTTCTCGCAGCTTTTGGACAAGTACAGGAATTGCCGAACCCGCTTCGGCAGAGCGAATCGCGAACAGCAGCCGTGCAACGTTTCCTTCAAAGTCGAACTTGCCGGAAACAACTTCGGGAAGCCAGACAGGAGCCAGTTCCCGACTGGTCTGCCATAGCGCATAGTCGCCGAACTGGTCCTGGAAGCGGTCTGCAGCCCGTAGCGCAATCGCCGCTGCTCGCAGCTCGGGAAATTCCGACAAGGCCCGGACGGTTTCCATCTGGACGCGGGGATGTTCGTCCTGAATGGCCACTTCCAGCCAATCCAGTGCGGCCGGAAGATGTTCTTTCCACTGTGGGACCACGCGAACCGCAGCAGCGCGAGCCTGAGGTGTCTTTGAATCCAGCACGGCCTTCAGCAGTGCAGGCTCGGGCACGTCGAGACTCTGATACATCCACAAGGCTTCCAGCCGATGATGTTCGAAGTTGGGGTCTTTGGAATCCAGCTTTTTCACCCACGCCGCCAGCGCTGGAACCACCTTTTCCTCCCCCTGTTCTTTCAGCACGCGTTTGGCGTGGTGACGCTCATAACTTTCGGGAGACTTGAGAGAGTCCAGCAGGGTCGCAGCCGACTTTCCGGCGAATTGCGGACGATCGACCAGCTTGCGTCCTTTCGCAGTGACTCGCCAGATACGGCCATGGGTGTGATCGCGGCGCGGATCACGGAAGTCGACTTCACCATGCTGAATGATCGGGTTGTACCAGTCGGCAATGTAAATCGCGCCGTCCGGGCCCTGCTTGACGTCAATCGGTCGAAACGCGACGTGTTCGGAACTGATCAAATCGGGCTGCTGACGCGCGGCAAATCCGGCCCCGTCTTCGCTCAGCACAAATCGACAGACGCGATGGCCACGGAAGTCATGGGTGATCAGGTTTCCCTGCCAGTCATCCGGAAGGTGACGCCCATCGACCATTTCGAGGCCGCAGTACTTGGGACTGCCGGGATTCAAACCATGGAGAATCCGGTTTACGCCGTAGACCGTGGGATAAGCAGCACCGGGGACAGCATAGTTGATTCCTTCCCCCCCTGCTCCGTCCGTGACGAAGGATTGTCCCCATCGATCGAAGGCGTGCCCCCAGGTATTCACCCAGCCCCGAGCGAAGACGTCCAGCCGCATGGTTTCCGGTCGGAAACGCCAGATTCCCCCCGCGTTCAAACGCCGGACACCGAACGGAGTTTCGACGTGGCTGTGAATGTAGATGGACTGATTCATGTAGAGCTGACCATCCATCCCCCACCGGAACGTGTGCAGGATGTGATGCGTATCTTCAGTACCGAATCCGCTCAGCACGATTCGGGACTGATCTGCCTTGCCGTCTCCGTCGGTGTCCGTCAGGTGAAGCAATTCGGTGCTGTTGGCAACGTAGGCTCCTCCATCCCCCGGTTCGACACCGGTGGGAATCAGCAATCCGTCGGCGAAGACGGTCGTCTTGTCCGAGACACCGTCACCATCCGTGTCTTCCAGGACCAGAATCTTGTCGGTCGCAGGCTGACCTGGGGCAATCTGGGGATAGACCTCAGATGCAGCAATCCACAATCGTCCCTGCGGATCAAAATTCATCTGGATCGGTTTATGAATCGCGGGATCTGCGGCGAAGAGGTTGACTTCGAATCCCTCGGGCAGGACGAACGTCTTGCGTTCTTCTTCCGCGTCGGGAATGGGAATATCGGTCAGTTCCCGCTGGGCAAATCCCGTCGAACAACACGATACCGATAGTGCGAATATCCACCCGCGACAGGACCACCGCAACCAATTCATATCGAATCCACTACTTAAGAGAAATGCCACCGAAAAGCCTCTGGCCGAGGCAATCCTTCCAGGCACAACAAGATACACTCATTCGTCCGGACACGATTGTTTCGCCAAGACGTTCGGCGTTCAAGCGACCTGTGGAGAAAGTCGGCTTCCCAAAATCGTGCTTTCCGTCAAAATCCCCCCTCACCTCAATTCATCTGAACGGCCCGAAGATCATGACAACCTTCCCTGAAATTGTGCTCAGCAGCCGTAATCGAAAGAAAATCGGCGAGATCGAAGAGCTGTTTGCACCCCACGGAATCGGCCTGATCGGGGTCACCGACTTTGAAAACGTCCCGGACGTCGTCGAGGACGGCGACAGCTTCGCGGCCAACGCAGCGAAAAAAGCGACTGAAGTCGCGCGACTGCTCAATCGTTGGGTCATCGCCGAAGATAGCGGACTGTGCGTCGATGCACTGGGCGGAGCCCCCGGTATCCATTCGGCCCGCTACGCCGGCGAACAGGGAGCCGATGCCAGGAATAACGAAAAGCTCCTGAACGAGCTGGCGAGTGTCCCTACCGAAAAACGGACCGCTTACTACGTTTGTTACGCCGTGCTGTCTGACCCTCAGGGTCAGATCAGACTGTCAGCGGAAGGACGCTGCGGCGGGCGAATCCTGAGAGAATTTCAGGGTAGCCACGGCTTCGGTTATGACCCGCTGTTTCTCGTCCAGGAATTTCATCAGACCTTCGGTCAGTTGTCGCCCGTCGTGAAGCGTCATATCAGCCATCGCGCGAAAGCCTTTGAACGTCTAATTCCTCAGATTGTCCGATTATTTGAAACCCAACAGAGTGAGTCTGCCCCGTGACGACCGCCACACCCAACCCGAACCGCGCAATTCTGATCGTTGCGCTCAAGTGGCTGCTCGCCATTGGACTGCTCTCGGCTCTGCTCTGGTTTTCCCGTGACAACCTGGCTCAGCTCAGCAGTCGCCGGATCCTCTGGGGAGTTTTCCTCATGGCACTAGCCATTCGATTCGCCTCGCTGATGGCGACATTCAGCCGGTGGCGATTGCTGGTCCGCGGGATCGACCTTCCGCTCTCACTCCGCGAGACCTTTCGCCTGGGAATGCTGGGCGAAGCGTGCAACCTGATGGGCCCCGGGGCCGTGGGGGGAGACCTCGTGAAAGCCGCACTGCTCGCCAAAGACCATCCCCGCAGGATTGCATCTGTCATGGCTACCGTCTTTCTGGATCGAGTTCTGGGGATGTGGGCGTTATTCGTCCTGGGGGCGGTCGCCTCGCTGAGTCCTGCGGGAACGAAACCGGGCCCTGAATTGCAGTGGGCGGTCTGGGTGCTGTGGGGTGGATCGATCGCCGGACTGATCGGCATCGGCCTGATGTTTGTTCCCGCATTCACCCACTCACGGCTGATGCACTGGCTGACCACCTGGAAATTCGTCGGTCGGATTGTGAAGGAACTGATGGACTCAATCGCGCTCTACCAGGGAAAACCCCAGATCGTCATCGGAGCCGCCCTGCTAGGCCTGCTGGGCCATTTTGGATTTCTGACATCGTTCTTTTTCTGTGCCCAGGCGATTCATAGTGGCCAGACTTATCCCGGCTATATCGACCATGTGGTGGGATTGCCCCTTCCAGAAGCCCTCAGTGCCGCGATTCCCTCGCCCGGAGGAGTTGGAGCCCTCGAAGGAGCGGTAGCCTGGTTCTATCAGCAGCACCAGCTGGCGGTGGATCCGCAGAGTACGCCCCAGCAGCTTTCACTGGCCTTCTCGAATGGAGTCCTCACCGCATTGGGATATCGACTGACGATGATGGTCTGGGGTGCCGTCGGAATCGTCTATTACTTCGCATCCAAAGGCGAAATCCAGAAAGCGGTCGAAGGAGTCTCCACCGAACCGATTCCCACGCCTTGATCACGCTGCCCCGTGTGTCGCCCCATAAACTCAGCAATCACCTGCGCAGTCCCTGATAACGGCGCAGGAAGATTCTCGCGGAACGACTGCACGAGATCCTTCGTCTGAGGGTCTCGTGCGGCACGACGTCAGATGACAATCAGCCAGGTGAGCAGCACCGCCGCGGCGCCTAGAACGACCGCGAGTAGCTGCACAGAAATGGGACTCGCTTCGATCACTTCGAATTGCTCGCTGATCCAGTTCGGAAGAGAGATCATCGCTCCTCGTCCAACTGGCTTACAGAGTTTTTCCCCGATCCACTGCAGCCCGTGGGTCAGCCCCCGCAAACGGGCTGTCGTTTTGCCGGGCGAGGAGGAAACGGCCGGGCCACTGAGGATTCGGATCAGGACACTGAGCAGCAGGCTGACAACTCCCCAAGACAAGAGCGATTGGGGCAGATTCGGTGAGAACAGAAAGCCCATGGCAGAGGCAAAAAGCAGCGAGCAGGTCACCTGCACGTTCTCTGGCAAGGGGGGACATTTTCGCAACGAGATAGACCAGGCGGTCAGCAGGATTCCACCACCGATCAGAGTGACCAGGAGTGCCTTGATCAGCGTCGCCTCAGCCCCGAATTCCAGCGAGAATTGACGGGGATTGGGAACCGTCAGCCAGGTGAATTTCGGTAACGTCACCAGCGCGGGTTCGGAACTGTTCCCACCCGTCAGCAGCACGGCCAGGATCGCAGCACAAAGAGTCCCACCCAGCACCCCCAGATGGGTGACTAAGAGGCTCCATGCGTTCCGCCCCAGCATAAAGCAGGTCAGTGATGCGATTGCTCCCATCACTGCGAATGCCACCGTAGCAATCAGAAGGAATTGAACAGAGGTCAGGATGGTTGATGCTCCTGCTCGTGAGTCGTGTCCTCGTCACACCGCGC
>NZ_DASWWZ010000756.1:0-10447 GCF_036405755.1 Schlesneria sp. | reverse complement strand
TGAACCACCCACATCCCTCGGGAACCAAGCAAGTCACGATCTGAATCGTCCCCATCATGCGGGAACCGGGGCCGGTGCGCTTAACAGTTACGACGAAATTGTAGAATATCAAGATAGTTGTTGAGCTGGATTTTAGGAATTCGTATGGTGATTCTCGAATCGTGTTACGCCCCGATCGGTTTTTACTTTGAAAGGCAAATTCATGAAGCTTTGGGCCAAGCAACTCATTCGATGTAGCCTGTTCGCAGCGATCGCATGTTTCGTACCTGTTCAAAGTTCGTTACGCGCGAGTCCCATCTACCTTTCGTCTGACGTGACAATTTCGTTCGACCCGGATTCCGCCGTGATCGGCGACGAGTTCACGGTTAATGGGAGTGGAGTGGGGGGCATCACCCTCAACGAAAGTCTTACGAAAGGGGGAGGAACCACTTACGGCTATGGTTTTGTTAATACCGTAACCTACCCCAGCCTCATCGGATTTTTTATCGGCAACGGCACAGGAGTCACCCGTGTCGATCCTCCAGATGCATTCCTCGGAACCTCGTCACTTGAGATCAATCTGCACGGCCTCTGGAGGAATGAAGGAGCTCCCTGGGGACCGCCAGTAATCGATTTTGCCCACTTCGGCGTGAGGAGCAACAATGAAGATGCTGTCGACGTCGGCCGATTTGTCTTATCCGTGGACTGGCACAACGGTAACACCTACCAGGTCGATAAATCGTTTACTCAGGTGGGCGAAGCGTTTGAGGCATTCAATTACTTGGCACTTCATAACCCGTCACCCGTTCCGGTGGGAACCGAACTGGAACTGACAGCTTTTATAGGCTTATATTTCACCGGAAACAGCCTGGGTGGAACAACGTTATCCCCTTCCGGAACAGCCGTTCCCGAGCCATCGACATTCGCATTGGCAGGACTGGGAGTCGTGAGCGTTCTCGTCACTTCCCTGCGGAAAAAAACGTCCCCTGCAGCTACATAATCGACACCGCTGAGCGTGTCTAACCGAACTGCTCTTAGTCTGCATAGCCTCTTGGACAGGGTGCAGCGGCATATTCAGCATGGGCTGGACATGCCGCTGCACCCTGTATCGCTGCTAATTCGCCAATCGTTCATGACTTCGAGTGATTTGAAGGCATTGGATCATCGCTCACCTGAATGACTTTCTTCCCGAAGTTAGCCCCTTTCAGAAGACCGATCAGCTCCCCGGGCGCGTTCTTAAGTCCCTGAGTGATATCTTCCTTGAACTTGATCTTCCCCTGCTTGATCCACTGGCTCATGTCGCTATGGAACTGGGGGAACTGCGAAGCGAAGTCCCAGACGATAAAGCCCTGAAAGGTGAGGCGCTGGACGAGAATCTGCTGCATCAGCAGTGGCAGGCGATCAGGACCGGGGGGCAAACCGGTCGCGTTGTAGTGAGCGATCAGCCCGCAAACCGGGATACGGGCAAAGTCATTGAGTAGCGGGAAGACGGCATTGAAGACGTGACCACCGACATTCTCGAAATAGATGTCGATCCCCTTGGGGCAGGCGGCCTCCAGACGCTCGGCCAAATCCCCCTCATGATGGTTCAGGCATTCATCGAATCCGAGTTCCTCGCGCACGAATCGGCATTTCTTTTTTCCACCGGCGATACCGACAACGCGACAACCCCGTATCCCGGCAATCTGGCCGACCAGCGACCCGACCGCGCCCGATGCTGCCGCGACGACCAGTGTTTCGCCCGACTTGGGTTTTCCAATGTTGTGCAGCCCTGCATACGCCGTGAACCCGGGCATCCCCAGCACGCTCAGCGCGTAGGAAAGAGGACCGGCGGCTGGATCGATCCGGCGAACATTTTCTCCCCCCGAAAGTGCGTATTCCTGCCAGCCCTGTCCGGGATTGAAGACAAAGTCCCCGGGTTTGTAGTCGGGCAGGTTTGACGCAACGACCTGCGTCACCGCACTTCCTTCCATGACATCGCCAATCTGGACGGGTGCCGCGTACGACTTCCCCTCACTCATCCGTCCGCGCATATACGGATCGAGTGAAAGGTAGATTGCACGTAACAGCATTTTGCCCGCACCAGGCTCGGGAATGTCGCTCTCCACCAGTTTGAAGTTCTCGGGAACAGGCTCACCATGCGGGCGCGAGACAAGCAGGATCTGCTGGTTGTTTTCGGACATTGCAGTACCTCGATTCCATCAGGAGGTCAGAACACGTTGCGAGATGCGGGACGATGACAGGAAGTTTCATGCCAGAGCAGGCCGAATTGCAACGATTATTTTACAGGGTCGCTCGGCCTTTGGGAGAGTACGATCAACTTACGACGACGATCTTCACGGCGGCGATCTGCTCTGTGCAGGCGATTCGCCATTGCCCTGATACCACGCACTAATCAAGCTCCCCGTGACAACGGCGGCCCGGAAGACAAGCTCCTTTATGAGAAGCTGCCGTGGGACAGAACCAGACGATTCAACGAAGCGGAATCGAGCTGATATTCCCTCGATCGCGCACGTCGTAAAAAACGGCGACCGACAATTTCAGCACGAACCAGATCGTCGTCAGCAGAGCGAATGACGACGTTACCGGAACGAGTGTCTGGAGTACGAAATTGTGTCCTTCGCAACGCTGAACAGAAGGAACGTGTTTGCTCCTGCAGGGAGATTCGAATTCGATCTCCCTTCGGGATCGCGAACAACCGCTCGTTCAGGCTGGGATGTCGCGACCGATGGCTGTATTCTTCCCGCATCAACGAACTTTGATTCCTCAACCGAGACTTCCCTGATGATGTTTGGACGCTCCCGCGCGATTCACTGCCTGATGCTGATCGGCGCAGTCACCTTTTGCGAGTCTTCAGAACGGGTGCTGGTCTGGGGCCAGACAGCGTCCCCTGGTTCCGCGCCACTGCGCGCGGCAGACCGGACAGACTCGTTCGAAACCAAGTTGAAGCTGCTGGAAGAGGCGTGGGCTCGCAAGGACTTTGACCTGGCTCGATCACTGACGCATTCACTCCGGGACACCGTCCTTCAGACACAGATCGAGACCGAACCGGCCCCTGATTCACTGGTCGAAGCAGGACAGTTTCACCTGGTCGAATCGCTGGGGAACGCGGCAGCCAAGTGGGCTCAGGGCTGGAAGTACTACAAACAGATTTCCGTCGAAGAGCGGGCTCATGAGCCCCGTACGGGCGAACCGATTGAGATTGCCTTGAGCTTTCCCCAGGACCAGGTGACATCACTCGCGCGTGAAATCCGACTTGCCCGCATTGACGGTGACCAACTGGTCGAGGTCCCATGCCAGGTCCACAGTGAACTGCGTCGAGGCGACATTCGAAGCTGTCGCATTCTCTGGCTGATGGACAGTAAACCCCGGGAAACGCAGCGATTCCTTGTCCTGTACGGGAACCCCAATGCCGAGTTACCCGGGTACCCGTCGGAGATGTCCGTCGAAGGCGAAGGTTATGGGTTGGATATTTCCAACTCGTTTTACAAAGCGTCACTCTCACGCCAGACGGGGCAACTTGAAAGGTTAACACTGCGACGCGAACATGGCCTGGAACTTTTTTCGGGAGGTCAGGGACACGGTGAGCCGCCGGGCATCGACTGGGCTCATGACTATGTCGACAAAGGCTTTTTCCAGAAGCTCCGGATCTCGCTCTGGGAATCCTGTCCTGACTACGAAGTGATTCGGGGCCCGCTGTGCACCATCATCCGCCGCTGGGGATTTCCGCACTCACCTGTTCACCCGATCTATTCCCCCAGTCGCCTGAATATCCACGTTGAGTATCGGTTCTATGCCGGCCTGCCCTGGTTCGAGAAACGGGGATCAATGAAAGCCGTACAGACGTTCGAAGTAGAGGCACTGCGGGACGATGAGTGGGTCTTTTCGGGCCAGTCATTCACTGACACCCTGTGGATGGGACGTAACGGCAAGCTGCTCACGGGGAGTGTTCCCGCGGATCAGCACGAGGACTTGTGGGGAGTTGGCTTTTACCACAAAGAAAGTAAAGATTCGTTCGTCGCTCTCTTCTTGGAGCATCATGCGGAGGGGTTGCCGGAACTGAAGCACACGGGAACCCCTCAAATGTTCTATCGCTGGCACGGACCAGTCTGGAGCCGCTACCCGCTGCCGGTGAAAGTGGTCCCCGCCGGGGCGGTCCTCAAACAGAAAAACGCCTACGTCTCGATCCCGTTCTCAGAACCGGAAGGAGCCGCCACGATCGAGCAACTCCGTCGCTCCCTGCTCGCCCCGCTGGTCCCCGCAGCAGTGAACTCGCCAGTCAATTGGAAATCCCAGCCTGAGGCCGACAGCGACGTGGCCAATCCCTTCAATCGACTGGCTCGCCCCGGGGAAGGGAATGAGGGAACCGTCATGAAACAACGAATCTGGGACGCCCTGCGCGACTGCAAGGACGCTCAGCTGTATAAAGCCGACATCAATGTTGTCGATCTGGGACTTGTTTACGACGTGCGACTTCGGGGTGATGTGGTCACTGTCATCATGGCCATGCCGCATCGCGGCCGACCGATGCTGGGCTACTTCATCGATGGCTCTATCTCGGTACATCCAACATTCTCACTTCCCGTGCGTGAGCGGTTGATGAAAGTCCCCGGCGTTCGGCAGGTCGTCGTCGAGCAGACCTGGGACCCGGGCTGGAGTTCAAATCGCCTGACCGATGTCGGCCGTGCCAAGCTCGGCCTGGACTAGGTCGCGCTGACAGCAAGACCGGCCGTCGTGAGAGCGGGCCTCGTCTCGACAGGTTAGCGATACGACAGAGTGGCGGGCTAACCCCTGCGTCGCCGCGGGTGCCAGGAAATCTCTCCCTTTTACGAGAGCTGTCTCCGCAGTCCGGCCTACCGTGTGTGTGCGTGTGTCTGGGTGTACGCGTCCGTGGAAAATCACCGTTTCACAACGCGAGACACGGACCGCAGCACGCCGGGGTGAGGCTAGGAATTCTTATGGCTTGGAATACCACTCGTCGACGTACTGCTGGACCAGTTCAAATGCGGACTGCTCACGGGGGCCTGCCGTTTTTTGCACGGGACTTTGCAACGCGGCCAGTTGGCTGCGGACATCCGCTTCGGGAATCAGATGCAGCCGTGTGGCCAGGATCGTGGCCTCCAGGACCGCGTGTTTAGCGCGATTGAAACCGAACATGTCGCGCAGTCGCCCCTGGTAAACGACGCGGACCGAAAAAGACGTCCGTTCCGATTTGTCATCGAAATCAACCACTTCAAATTCGTACCAGCGACAGCAATCGGCAAGCACGCGACCAGGAATCTGGTGCGCGGCAAAGGTCGTTGGAGTCCCCTGCATTCGATTCAATGCCGCTTCGGCGATTAACAGCACGTCATCGACAATGTGAAAGACACCACAGGGACGTGCTTTCAGATTCTGATACGTTGTTGAGGTCTGAAACGGCCTGAAAACGAATGATTCCAGCTGCTCGTCGACCAGCGGCCCCATGGGTGCGACGTTGACTTCGCCCGATTCGCTGAGCGTGGTCACGATTCCTTCGACAATCATAAAGGTTCCGTAAGAAACTGACAGCAGTGGTTGACGTTCACCTCTAGAGTCTACCGGCTGGCGGTGAATCTTTCTCATTAGACGGGTGGAAACCACGTCATGACCCAAAAATTGAAATTTGTTGGACCAACTCTTCCCGCGTTCCTTGAATCTCTCGGATCGTTTGTTAGTCTCGGGTGGTTTCGCGCGATTCAGCCTTGGAGTGGAGTGGTCAAGGACTGAGTCGCCCCGCCTACCTCGCCTCACGCTCCCATCAAGGTCCGCCGCCGTGCCTCGTCGCGACGACATTCGCAAAATTCTGATTATCGGTTCTGGTCCAATTGTCATTGGACAAGCTTGCGAGTTTGATTACTCCGGGACTCAAGCCTGCAAGGCCCTCCGCGAAGAGGGCTACACCGTCGTTCTGGTCAATTCGAACCCTGCGACCATCATGACCGACCCGGAGATGGCGGATCGCACGTATATCGAACCGATCACCTGGGAATATGTCGCCAAAATTATCGAGACCGAGCGTCCTGATGCGCTGCTGCCCACACTTGGTGGACAAACAGGGCTGAATACCGCGATGGACCTCGTCCGTCATGGCGTGCTCGAAAAATTCGGCGTCGAAATGCTCGGGGCTCGTGTCGACGTCATCAAGAAGGCGGAAGAACGCGATACCTTCAAACAGGCGATGCTGAAAATCGGGCTGGATGTCTGTCACAGCCGCATCGTCCACAATATGGAAGAAGCGCGTCAAGCCCTGGAGGACATTGGCCTGCCCATGATCATCCGGGCCAGCTTCACACTGGGTGGGGTCGGCGGCGGTATCGCCTACAACCGAGATGAATTTGAAGAGAAAGTCCGCAAAGGGCTGGAACTCTCTCCCATCAATGAAGTCTTGCTCGACGAGAGCATCATTGGCTGGAAAGAGTACGAGATGGAGGTGATGCGCGATCACGCCGACAACGTCGTGATTATCTGTGCAATCGAAAACTTCGACCCCATGGGCGTACATACGGGCGACTCCATCACGGTCGCCCCCGCTCAGACACTCACCGACAAAGAGTATCAGCGGATGCGCGATGCCACGATCGCCGTCATGCGTGAGATCGGCGTCACGACCGGCGGTTCGAACGTCCAGTTCGCGATCAATCCCCAAACAGGCCGGATGGTCGTCATCGAAATGAATCCCCGTGTCAGTCGGTCGAGTGCCCTGGCATCGAAAGCGACCGGGTTCCCCATCGCCAAGATTGCAGCCAAGCTGGCCGTCGGATATCGGCTGGACGAGATTCAAAACGATATCACCCGCGAAACACTCGCCTGTTTCGAACCGACCATCGACTACGTCGTCACAAAGATTCCTCGCTGGACCTTCGAAAAATTCCCCGACGCCAATGCTGAACTAAGCGTTCAGATGAAATCCGTCGGCGAAACCATGGCCATCGGTCGCACGTTTCAAGAGTCGCTGCAGAAGGCGCTGCGGGGACTCGAAATCGGCCAGTTTGGTCTGGGTGGCGGGAAGAAGGACCTGTGGGGGACACCCAAGCAGCCGACAATGGATGTGATCGAGAGCATGCTCGCTAAGCCCAACGAGCATCGCATGTTCTACATCCGCTACGCCTTCAAGGCAGGTATGACCGTTGAGCAGGTTCATGAGCTGACCTATATCGATCCCTGGTTCCTCGATCAGATCTACAACCTCACTCAGGTTGAAAATGAGATCCGTCAGGTTGAATCGCTCGAGAACGTCTCGAAAGAGTTGATGCGACGAGCGAAACGGCACGGCTTCTCTGATCAGCAACTCGCGTTCTGGTGGGATTCCACCGAGGCCGACGTCAGAGCGGCCCGAAAAGAAATGGGGATCATTGCAACCTTCAAGCAAGTGGACACCTGTGCCGCTGAGTTTGAAGCTTACACCCCTTACTACTACTCAACGTACGAAACCGAAGACGAAACCCCTGCGAAGGGTGACAAGAAGCGAATCATCATCCTCGGCGGTGGTCCAAACCGGATCGGGCAGGGGATCGAATTCGACTACTGCTGCTGTCAGGCCTCGTTTGCACTGCGCGAACTGGGCATCGAGAGCATCATGGTGAATTCGAATCCGGAAACCGTGTCGACCGACTACGACACGTCGGATCTGCTCTTCTTCGAACCGCTGACCACAGAAGACGTCCTCAATATCTGTGACCGGATGCAGCCTGATGGGGTCATCGTTCAGTTCGGCGGTCAGACACCGCTGAACCTCGCTCGTGGACTCGAGGCCGCAGGCGTCAAGATCATCGGAACCAGTCCCGACATGATCGACGCCGCAGAAGACCGCAAGCGGTTTCAGGGAATCCTGCAGAAGATCGGACTTCGTCAGCCCCCCAACGGCACCGCGTTCGACGCAGCGGGGGCACGAATTATCGCGAACGAGATCGGTTATCCTGTCCTGATCCGCCCCAGCTTCGTGCTGGGAGGCCGCGCGATGGAAATCTGTTACGACGAAGAATCGGTCACGAAATACATGAACGAGGCGGTGAATGTCGCCCCGGACCGTCCTGTGCTGATCGACCTCTTCCTCGAAGATGCCGTCGAAGTCGATGTCGACGCCATCTCTGACGGAACCACCACACTCGTCGGCGGTGTAATGGAGCACATCGAAGAAGCGGGTGTTCATTCCGGGGATTCGGCCAGCGTTCTGCCGCCGTACTCGCTGTCTGAATCGGTCATTGAAGAGATCAAGCAGGCGACCTACGCACTGGCGAAAGCCCTTGAAGTGCGCGGCCTCATGAATATCCAATTCGCCGTCAAACGGTCGGGTGACGAGAATTCTCCTGAATTCCTGGTCTATATCCTCGAAGTCAATCCTCGAGCCAGCCGTACCTCGCCATTCGTCTCTAAAGCGACGAATGTTTCTCTGGCCCGCATCGCGGCCAAGATCATGGCAGGTGTCTCGCTGGCAGAGCAGGGGATCACCACCGAAGTTGTTCCCAAGCATACCGCGGTCAAAGAAAGCGTCTTCCCGTTCAATCGCTTCCTGGGTGTCGACATCATTCTCGGCCCGGAAATGAAGTCAACGGGAGAAGTGATGGGGATCGCCGATACCTTCCCGATCGCTTTCGCGAAAAGTCAGATCGCCGCCGGAAATCGACTCCCTCAGTCAGGAACGGTCTTCATCAGTCTTGCGGGACGTCACAAGCACGCGATTATTCCTCAGGTTCGCCGCCTGCAGGAACTCGGTTTCAAAATCATGTGCACCAGTGGAACCGCTCGGGTCTTCCGCGAATATGGTCTGGAAGTCGAGACTGTCAAGAAGCTTCAGGAAGGCCGTCCTAACCTGCTCGACCACATGGCCAACAAGCAGATCTGCCTGATCTTCAACACCCCCAGCGGAAAGGGAGCCCGCACCGACGAAGGACGAATTCGTGCCGCCTCCGTCGTCAATGGGATCCCCTGCGTCACCACACTGCCGGGTTGCACGGCGGTGGTCCAGGCGCTGGAAGCGCTCCGAACGCGTCCCGCACCAGAAGTGAAATCAATCCAGGACTGGGCGAAGTAATCGTGAATGAACATGCGTTGCTCTCACAGGGCGACGCATGTTCGTTGCGGTGATCGCGACGTGCTATAATTTTCAGACCGATCTGGTTGCCCTGCTCAGTCCGTTCTGTTTCGACGAGAGACGGGGGGCAGCTGACCTGGTCGCTCGGGTCGCATTACTCCCTGGCCGGCGTCTGCGATGGGAGATGCTGCCTTGAAGAAGAGCGGGCCGCAGTCCGATGCCGGTTTGCAGTCCGTTCGGCATCACCCGATTCGTTTCGCAAGGGAGTGTCTGAAGCGTGAGTTCTGCAGACGATTTAACCGTATCTCAACGCCAGGCAGTCGAGCACTTCGAGGGACCGCTGCTGGTTGTCGCCGGGCCCGGTTCGGGCAAGACACGTGTGATCACCCGACGCATCGCCCGCTTGATCGAACGGGGAGTTCACCCCAGCGAAATTCTCGCGATCACGTTCACGAATAAGGCCGCCCGCGTGATGAGTGAACGGGTGCAGGCACTGCTGCCGCGCTCGTTCGTCTGGGTCAGTACGTTTCACCGCTTTTGCGCTCGACTCCTGCGGGAACATGCTGCCGTCGTTGGATTGCGATCGAACTATTCGATCTACGATGTCAGCGATCAGTTATCACTGCTGAAAGAGGTTCTCAGTGATCTCGACTTCGATGCGGCCCATTTCCCCCCCTCGAAGTTACTGGGACGCATCAGTAAGGCGAAAAACGACCTGATTTCGGCCGATGACTTCGCAGCGCGTCACGCCGGCATGGTCGGCACCCACATTGACGCCGTCGTCTCTCGAGTTTATCCCGCGTATCAGCAGCGACTGTTACAGGCTAACGCCGTCGACTTTGATGATCTGCTGCTGCACGTGTCGCGCATGCTGGTCGAAAATGAGGAACTGCGGCGGTCACTGGATGAACGCTACCGCTTTATCCTTGTCGATGAGTATCAGGACACCAATCGCGCACAATACCAGATTGTCGCTGCGCTCTCGCAGATCGAGCCAAACCTCTGTGTGACAGGGGATCCGGATCAGTCCGTCTACGGCTGGCGCGGGGCTCAGATTGAAAATATCCTTCGGTTCGAAAAAGACTTTCCGAACGTCGCTCTGGTGAATCTGGAAGAGAACTTCCGCAGCACACCGGAAATTCTCGCGACGGCCGATCAACTGATTCAGCACAACACCCGCCGCAAAGCCAAGTGCCTGATCCCCACTCGACCCAGCGGCGAACCGGTGCAACTGCGTCAATACCTGGACGGTCAGGACGAAGCGGCGTCGATCAGTGCCGAGATTCATTCCCTCGTGACATCGGGAAAACAGAACTGGTCTGACTTCGCCATCTTCTATCGCGTGAACTCACTCTCCCGTTCGCTCGAAACAGCGCTATCACGCTGGAAAATTCCGTATCAGGTGGCTGGCGGAGT
>NZ_DASWWZ010000755.1:0-5653 GCF_036405755.1 Schlesneria sp. | reverse complement strand
GCCATTCCAACTGACGACGTTCAGGAGAATTCACACGGACATCAGGCTTCTTGGGTGGGGGGGTGGTGCTCATGGCCGAGTTTTAGCGCATCCCGGAAGGATTGCTACCCTGAACTTCCAAAAAAATCACAACCTCTCCGCAACGGAACTGGCAGAGTGTCCATCCAGCAGCAAGGCCACCGCTTCTTTCTTGAACTCCTCCGTGAAGCTCCGGCGTGTTCGTTTTGCGTTTCTCTTTTCGACTTTCTTAGACATCCCACAATCCTTTCTGGGGCTTCCAGTTTAAGATGTTGAACTGTCCGTGAACTCGTCAGCACCTCAGTCAGCGATAAAAAAATTAGAGGCACAATGAGCAAACGGATTGTGACTGTCAGCAAATTTATGAGTAAGTACCTGCGGCATGAACCGGAGGGACTTGGTTTGAATTTAGAGCCGGGTGGCTGGGTGTTGATTGAAGAACTGTTGGCGGGGGCTGAGAGAATCGGGTTTCGGATGACACGCGACGAACTGTTTCAGGTTGTGGCAGAGAACGATAAGCAGCGGTTCGCTCTGAATGAGACGCAGATGAAGATTCGTGCGAACCAGGGGCATTCGATCTCCGTCGACCTGCAGCTCGATGAAGTTCCACCACCGCCCGAGCTTTTTCATGGCACGGTGAGTCGATTTCTCGATGCGATCCTGCTTGAAGGGTTGAAGAAGATGAGCCGTCATGACGTACATCTTTCGCAGGAGCTGGATGTCGCGGCCGGAGTAGGTGAGCGGCGAGGGAAGCCTGTCATTCTGGTCATTGATTCCGCGGGGATGTCCGCAGATGGCTACAAGTTCCGGCGTTCGGAGAACGGCGTCTGGCTCACCGATCACGTCCCGCCTAAGTACATTCGGTTGCACTCGGGAAGTGATCACATTTGACCTGGGGTGACTCGTACTCAGTCGGTCGCCCTGATTGCCTGGCGTCGTTATCAGGGGCGCCGGGCGTGGTATGGAAATGGATTTCGGATGAAGTGAGCGTCGCGATACCCCTGCAAGGGGATTGATTGGTGCGCCACTTTCTATATCTTACTCGCAGTCGATGCCCCCTCGCTGCCAGTTTTGCAATGAGCCTGTCATTAAGAACGCCAGGGGATGGGCGGAAAATGGCTCTCGATCCTCGTTCTGAAGGATTCCCGTGCTGAAGTGGGTGGTGCTGCCGTCCTTTGAAGAAGTTCAAGTAGACAAAAAACGACAAATGATGTTGACGCGAGTGTCCTGTTGGTGTAACACTAACGCATGAGAGCGACTAACACTGAGACAATATCCAGTGGCGGGCCGCAATAGCGGTTTCTCGGCTCATTTGCAGTGTTTCAGTGGCGGTCCCGTGTTCTTTGCAGGCCCTGAGAATCACTTCCGCGCCAGTTGAATATTGGATTGCTTCACGGTTCGGAGGGAGAAGTCTCGCTGGTAACTCTTGACCAGTTCGTTCGTGATGTGCGTGTGTGCTACCAGTTTGATCCGTTGAGCCTGGTGTTGACTTGCGGGATGCGGACTGAATTCTCTGGCGATGCGTAAGTTCGAGTTTTCCCCAGTTCCAGCCCGGAGATGCGAGATGGTGCATTCACCGAGTGACGATACCAAGCGACAGGGCGGGACCGGTGAACTGATGCCCGCGAGGACTTTGAAGTTGCTCAACTTGCTCAAAATGAGCAACTTCGACGCTGGGTTTGGTGCTGGAAAACAGGGAAGTTGCTCAACTTGTTCAACTTGCTCATCTCAATTTTTTCTTTTGACTTCGGTCGCCGTTTGACCCATGGGTCTCGGATTTCCGGCATGTCCTGGCCTCGTTTGTCGCAGGTGGGATCGGGTTTGGCGGGGATGGGCTGGGCCGACGTTGCGGTTGGCGGAGTTCGTGACGGGCCGAGATTGTTGGTTTGGCTGGTGTCTTAGATTGTGTGGTGGAGACCCGCCGGGGGAGGGATTGCGGGCTGGCGTTGGGGCGAAGGCTGCCACCACAGGTGGGAATTCGCTTGCGCGTGATTCGTTTTTCGGGCCGGGAAGTGAACTTTTCGGCGTGCTGGCCCTCGTTTCCTCGAACGGGTACGATTGGTCAGACGGGCATGAGTGCTCGGGAATTCCGCTGGAGAGACGTTCGACGACATGGCTCACTACACGCCCGATTTTGCTGAATTTGAAAAACTTTCCCAGGGGATGAACTTTGTACCGGTTTTTCGCCAACTGATCAGTGATACGCTGACGCCGGTCAGCGCTTTCTGTCGGATCGCCGGGGACGAAAATTCGTTCCTGTTCGAGAGTGTGGTCGGCGGTGAGCGAGTTGGACGGTACAGCTTTCTCGGGGCCGGGCCGTTCCTGCAGTTCGATGCGTATGACAAAGAGATCGTACTGACGGAAGCGGGCCAGACACAGCGGTACACGGTCGAAGACCCTCTTGAGCACATCCATCAGATGCTCGAGCAGTACCGGGCACCCCATCTTCCGCAATTGCCGCGCTTTTGTGGCGGTGCTGTCGGTTATGCGGGGTACGATACTGTCCGCTACACGGAACACCTTCCCAATGCGCCGGAAGATGATCGTAAATTGCCGGATATGTCGTTTGCCATGTACGACCGGATGGTGATCTTCGATCAGATTCAAAAGACGATTCGGGTCGTCGTCCACGCCGATGTGCGAGGGGGTGATTTGCGATCCGCTTACGAGAATGCCTGTAAGCGGGTTGATCTGTTGTGCGAGCAACTCGACACCCGCTCCGAGACGATTCACCTGTCGGATATCTCGCTCCACGGTGATCCGCAGATTCCGTTTCGCTCGAACTTTACGCGGGCTGGCTACGAGCAGGCTGTCGAGAAATCGAAAGAGTACATTCGCGCAGGAGATATCTTTCAGGTCGTTCTCAGCCAACGGCTTGAGGTCACCACAAAAGCCAGTTCGCTCGACATCTATCGTGCGTTGCGTGTGGTGAATCCAAGTCCATTCATGTTTCTGTTGAGGACGCCGCACGCGCATCTGATCGGCAGTTCGCCGGAAATCATGGTCCGTGTCGAGGAAGGGCGGACGACGATTCGTCCTCTGGCAGGAACGCGTCGTCGCGGCAAAACGCAGGAAGAAGATGAGGCGCTGGAAAAAGAACTTCTCGCCGACGAGAAGGAGCGGGCCGAACACGTGATGCTCGTTGACCTGGCGCGGAACGATGTCGGACGCGTGGCAGAGTACGGTTCGGTCGTTCTCAGCGACGTCATGCACGTCGAACGCTACAGCCATGTGATGCACATCAGCTCTACGGTGACGGGGAAACTGGCTGCGGGTAAGACGGCACTGGATGCCTTGCGGGCGGGGCTTCCGGCAGGGACCTTGTCAGGGGCTCCCAAAGTACGGGCCATGGAAATTATCGATGAGCTGGAACCGCATCGCCGGGGACCTTACGGCGGGGCTGTCGGTTACCTCGATTTTACCGGCCACATGGATACATGCATCGCTCTCCGCACGATTGTCATGATGGGGCAGACGGCCTATGTGCAGGCGGGTGCCGGGATTGTGGCAGACAGTGTTGCATCCTCAGAGTACGAAGAGACCCTCAGCAAAGCCCGGGGGTTACTGAAAGCAATTGAGATTGCTGAACGGCAGATGGCCTCGTCATAACCGCTGAGAAGGATTCCAGAATGCTCAACGACCGCGCGCAAGTTGGCTTCCAGACTGTCGATCAGAAACTGGACCCTGTTTCACTCCAGCGTGAGGGGACGTGTTGTACGAGCCAGATCGGGCGAGGTGGGATCGCTTCCCGACGTGAGTTTCTGAAAACATCGGTGCTCACCGGTATTGCGGCGTCAACGGGATGGGGGGCGATTCCCCAGCGGGCGATGGCAGAGGAGGGGAAAGAGAAGAAGGGGGGCGAGATCCGTTATGGGCTTGTCACCTACCAGTGGGGCAAAGACTGGGATCTCCCCACGCTGCTGAAGAACTGTGAGCGTGCCAAGGTTCTGGGGGTTGAACTCCGTACGACCCACAAACATGGGGTGGAACCGAGCCTTTCCGAGCGTGAACGCGATGACGTGCGGCGACAGTTCGAGAAATCTGCGGTTCAAATGGTGGGGATTGGCAGCAACGAACGATTTGACAGCCCGGATCCGAAGGTGTTGCAGGCTGCGATCGACGCGACGAAAGCCTTCATCCAGTTGAGTCATGATGTCGGCGGCTCGGGCGTGAAGGTCAAGCCAGACTCTTTCCACAAGGATGTTCCCCGCGAGCAGACGATCGCCCAGATCGGTCGCGCCCTGAATGAAGTCGCCGAGTATGCGACGGGGTTCGGTCAGCAGATACGGCTCGAGGTTCATGGTCAGTGTGCGCAGTTACCCACCATCCGGGCGATTCTCGATGTGGCCGATCATCCCAACGTGGCGATCTGCTGGAACTCGAATCCGCAGGATCTGGAAGCTCCGGGGCTTGAACATAACTTCAACCTGGTGAAGGATCGGTTGGGGCAGACGACTCATATTCATCGATTTGACGTGTCGAATTATCCATGGGCGGAGTTAATGGATCTGTTCGTGAAAGTGGACTATTTCGGCTGGATGATGCTGGAGGAGGGGGTTGTCCCCGCGGATCCCGCCGAGGAATTGATCAAGCAACGCGAACTGTTTGAACAAGCATTATCAGAAGCTCGCCAGCGGGTTGGCTGAGCGAGCAGGGTTCGAAGGGTAGGAGATTCAGAGATGCCCACTTACGATTACCATTGTCCAGAGAATCAGCAGACGTTGACCGTGCAGCACGGAATGAAGGAATCCATCAAGACGTGGGGCGAGCTGTGCACGCGCACTCAGACTGAGCCGGGTAATACTGCGCTGGACGCAGCGGTCGAGCGAGTGATCTCGGGTGGTATTGCGTTGCCGATTGCCAGTCCGATTCCTCAGCTTCCGATGTCGGGTTGCTGTGGGAACCCTTCCAGTTGCGGTCACGGACATTGACGCGTTCCCTGCGAAGGGCCAGTTCAGAGAGCACTCATGAATCCTGATACGGAAAAAATTCGACAACTGATCGAGCGATGGATGGAAATGCGGTTGGATCCCGCCGCGGCTGCGTGGATTCGCGATCGCCAGGAAGTGATTCAGCAGGGGGACAAGCGGGGATTGTTTCTCGCCTTCGGAATGGTGCCGCGCAAGGTTGGGAAATCCGATCTCGAGCTGACGGATGAAGAACTGATCATCGCGAATGAGGTGCGGCCTGGCTGGAACCCGAAGGGCTGGAGTATTGATCAGGCGACTCGAACGCTGTTTCTGCTGACTTTGCCGCCGACTGAACCGACCACGCTGGTGGGGATTCTGGATCAGCTTGCCTCCACGGGCGAAGTTGGGGAACTGGTCGCGATCTATCAGTCGTTACCGCTCCTGCCGCATCCCGAGGCACATGTCTTGCGCGCTGCCGAAGGGATTCGGACGAACATCAAGGCTGTCTTCTGCGCGGTGGCGTATCAGAACCCGTATCCGGCGGAACAGTTCAACGAAGACCAGTGGAATCAGATGGTGCTGAAGTGCCAGTTCATCGGTGTCCCGATGGCTCCCGTCGTGGGGCTGGACCAGCGGTCCAACGCGGCACTCTCGGGCATGGTGCTGGACTACATCGCAGAACGGCGGGCGGCGCATCGTACGATTGCACCCGAGCTGTGGCGCTG
>NZ_DASWWZ010000754.1:0-10816 GCF_036405755.1 Schlesneria sp. | reverse complement strand
GGAATAAGTATCCTGAAGTTCGGATGGCCACTGCTGATCAACGGTGTCCTGATGATGCTGTTGAACTATGGAGATCGGTTCGTCATTGCGGCATTTCCCACATATACGATGACCGATGTCGGTCTGTACATGATCGCGTCGTCAGTGACATTTATGCCAATCATGCTACTGACAAAGCTTGGTACGACAATCATCCTGCCCGTTCTTGCCAGAGAGCAGGACGACGCTGAACGTTTTAACGACCGGTTTCGTAAGATTACGCGAATCGTTGGATTTGTGGCGATTGCCCAGACCGTGCTGCTGATCATTGCCGGGCCGGCGGCCGTCACGCTTTGCTTTGGCGAGAAGTATCTTCCTGTCGCTGCCTTTTTTGGATGGATGGCCGCAGGAACCGGAGTTCGTGTGCTCAAACTGGCTCCGACACTCGGAGCTCTCGCCTACGGCGACTCGCTCAATACACTGCTGACGACGGTCGCCCGCTGCACGGGTTTCGGCATTGCGATCGCCGCAGCCAGTATGGGAGCCGACCTGAGCTGGCTCGCGATTGCGGGCCTGTTGGGAGAGATCATCTCGCTGGTCGTCTCGATGCTTTCGCTCGCTTACCGTCGCTCTGTTTTTGATCTGACGCTGGTGACATGGACGTTCCTCCTGCTGCTGGCGATTGCGATTTCAATGGGAATTTTCCAGATGATCGGCGGCGCCGAAGCAGGTTGGATGGTTGTCCCCGTGACGGTGGTCGCTGCGGGAGTCATGGCGTCGATTGCGGCCGTCACTTTTTTTGACCCGAACAGTCCGGTCGTCATTAAAGCACGTGAAAGGCTGGCACCATTCTTTTCGCGGTTCCAGCGAAACCTTATTCACCAAGACGTTGAGAAGTCATGAACAGTGTCGATCGGTGCCGGGCCTTGAATCGGCTTCGGAACGATAAAAACCTTCGAAGCCGGCTGAAACCGGGAATCTCATCGCTCGACGTGCGATTCGTTCCAGCACCTATGCCACGTCGGAAAACGTTTGTTTTCCCTGTCACGAAGATGCCCTTCTCAGCCCCCCACATCCACTCACACTACTTCACGCGTTCCCGAGGGTCCCGGCCGTCACTCGCCAAACCACAGTCGTTGCCAGGGTTACTCGGAATTCCCCGGGCTTCCGCTGAAGGAAGGCCAGAATGAGACATCCGCTGCAGAGACCCGGTCCCCCAACTCAAGCGATGGGTGAGGCTCGATCGAATCCGGAAAAGGATTTTTCTCGAGTCCCTGAGAAAGACTCCCGAGACGGGATTTCGCCCTGGGTCTGGCAGATAGCCCATCCAAACCGTATTTGTAGATTTGTAGAACTCGCAGATTTCCAGCGAATTTGACGAAGCAGACACCAATCGCTCGCTTCATCTCAAGGATGAGTCGGACGCATCTCCCATCAGACAGAGGACACGGTGCAATGAACCACGATCGATTTATCACAGGTAATCCCGAGTATGCGAACACCACAACGGTGCATCCGCTCGGCCTTACACTGTTGCTCGTGCTGGGATTTGCGATGCTGTGTGTGCCGCGCAGGTACACCATGGTCGTCCTGATCCTTTGTGCCTCGCTGATCGCGAGCGGTCAACGCCTGGTGATTTTTGGAATCGACTTTTCGTTCTTGCGACTGATGGTGATGTTCACCTGGACGCGAATTCTGCTGCGAGGTGAATACCGCAACTTCCGCTGGAATCGTCTTGACTACGTGGTCATCGCCTGGAACATGGCCGCGTTCTCCCTTTTCATCATCTCCCATGGTTTTCACACGGTCATTTTCAAACTTGGCAACACCTTTGACTCGATGGGAACATACTTTCTCGTTCGTTGTCTGGTCCGAGACCTTGACGATATTCGCGCCATGATTCCCGGGGTCGCCATAACGGGTGCCGTGGTGATGTGCTTCTTTATTGTGGAATCCACCACGAAGAGAAATATGTTTGCCGTCTTCGGGGGGGTCCCCGAAATTACTGCGATTCGAGAAGGGAAACTGCGCTGTCAAGGTGCGTACGCGCACCCGATCCTGGCAGGTTGTTTCTATGCGGTACTCGTCCAGTTATTTGTCTCGCGGGCTCTCTCGCCCGGATTCGGTCGTCTCTTCGCACTTCTGGGAATTGGTTCATCGCTGGTGATTATCGCTCTGTGTAACTCGAGTACGCCGATCGTGGGGGTATTTTCGGGCATTCTCGCCTTTTGCTGCTTCCCGATACGGCGGCACATGCGGCTAGTCAGGTGGGGGATTGTGCTGGCGCTCATTGCGCTCCAGGGAGTGATGCTCAAGCCCGTGTACACGCTGATTGGTCGTATTACTCTCAGCGATGGAAATACAGGACGGCACCGTGTTGCGATTCTCGACGCCGCCATTGAGTATTTCTCGGAGTGGGCACTCTGCGGAACGGCGCATATCGACCACTGGAACATTTATGCGAACGACATCACCAATAAGTACATTGCCGAGGGAATTTCGGGTGGAATCGTTCAACTGACGTTGTTCATCACAATGATTGTGTTCGCCTTTTCAAATGTGGGACGTCTCTGGCGAAAAGTGAACAATTCGAGTGCCGACGCTCTGATGGCATGGTCGATCGGTGTGGCGCTGCTGGTCCACATCGTCAACTTCATCGGTGTGACCTACTTTGGCCAGATCGAAACGCTTTGGACCTACACGCTGGCCATCTCAGCGGTTCAGCCTGCTGTAGCTGGCCTGAAAAAGCGAGGAGTGAACACCGGATTGCCTCATACTCAGCAGATGGCAGCAGCCCGCCGATCGAAAGAAATGGCGTACATGTAAATCTGCAGCTGCGGATCTCCTGACAATTAATTGTTGTTCGTCATAGAAAAGTGTTTGTTTCGGGTCGATTCGTGTGGGGTGGTGTGGTGTGGCTGAAGAGTAGCCAACGGTTTCATTCTGCATAGAGTCTGGCTGGATTGGGAAATGCGTGCGATGGTTGATTTAAGTATCCTGATCGTCTGCTACAAGGCGAAAGACCTGATCGACGACTGTCTGAGCGGCGTCTACAAGTACACGTCCTCTGAATGTAACTACGAAGTGCTGCTCGTAGACTGCTCGAACGACGGTACGGTAGATCTCGTCAGAGAGAAGTACCCGCAGGTTCGGATCATCGAGAACTCGGAGAATCTCGGTTACGGCAAGGGCAATAACTTTCTCGCCGAACACGCCGTGGGAAATTACATCCTGCTGCTGAACCCTGACGTCATTGTCTCTGACGATGCGATCGGCGAACTGTACCGCACTGCGGTGGCGCACCCGGAAGCTGGTGCAGTGGGCGGGGTCACTCGACTGCGAGACGGTTCGTACGACCCCGGCTGCCGTCAGTACGTTCCCACCCTCTTCCGGCTGACGGCTGGCGCGCTCGGAGGAGGCCGATTCCTGAACGGGGCTTTACCGGAAGGAGCTACGGAAGCGGGAGAAGTCGATACCCTCACCGGAGCTTTTATGCTGGTCCGACGCGATGCGTGGAACCAGTTGCAGGGATTTGACACCAGTTTCTTCATGTATTCTGAAGAACTCGACCTGTGCCAGCGACTGAAGAAGCAGGGGTGGAGCGTCCTGATGACTCCCCGCGCCCAAATCATCCATCTGGTGGGCGGTGGTCAAAAACAAAGCCCCCGACGAATCCTGTTGATCGCACAGTCCCGTATGCACTTTTTCCGCAAGTACTGGAACCGCCCGCAGGTGGTACTCGGCGGCACACTGGTCTGGTTGCACGCCTTCATTCGCGTTGCAGGAGGAACCGTTGCCAGCACCCTTCTTCGCAGCAGTCGCGGAAAAGATTTGACGCAAGCTTACGGTCCCATCGTGTTTCAACCAGGCTCGTGGTGGGGAGGATACCAGCGTGAACATTGAGGGACAGGTCGTCAACTTGACGGCTCGCAGGTCAATTCCATCTGGTTTGTCCCCTGCACGGCACCGTGCGAAGCGGACTTGCCTGGAAGTGGGGATGGATTCATAAGGTGGCAAATATTGACATCGATTTGCATCGGCTAGGTGACCCGGTAAGAAAAGAAATCTCGTCCGTGAGACGTGCAGGTGCAACGAAGCAACCAGATGGTTGTGAAAGATCAAAGAGACAGCTGTCACGCGTGCACGTTAAGCGATGCCGTCCCATCGACGAGAGACGCCTTCAAAGGTGAAGTCTCAGTAAAACGAGTGACGGGACTGTGAAGAATTGTTTTCTGTGTTGCGGGACCAAACTAGACGAAGACCGGTTTAAGACAAACGAACGAGCGGTTCGTGACGATGTCCGAATGGTTAAAGGGATTCCGTTTAAGCTCCCGCTGCCTCCAATGAACCCGAGTTGCACCAAGCAACGCAAGTAGAATTTCCGCAAAGAGATCCGTAGGAAGGAAATTGACAAGATGTCAGGGACAGTAGAGACCAAGGCGGTTCAAATAGAAACGACGGATTCAGCGTCGTTTAGTTTTGATTCGCCGGAACTACAAAGATCCTTTTTTTCACCACTGTTTATTCTTGTCTATCGATTGCTGGGCTGCCCCCGCAGACTGCGGCTGGCAACGTTCCTGCTGAGCGTGATTATTCGGATTGAGAATCCGATGCGGTCGGCCACGGCTCGTCAGCTCATGTGGCAATATCACGGTGTTAAAATTGGTCCTCACTCCTACGGCAGTTGTTTCGATCCTGTTGCCTTCCGTAGCGGGGTCACCATCGGTCGCTACACGTCTGTTGCTGAGGGGGTCAAAACTTATCTGCAGAACCACCCCGTCGACACTCTGTCCACTCACCCTTATTTCTATGAGGGAGCGACCGAGAACGCTCAGCCAATCGACCTTCCCGGAGGAAGCCTGGATATTGGACACGATGTCTGGATCGGCAGCAGTGTGATCATCCTGCCGGGGTGCAAACGCATCGGAAATGGCGCCATTGTTGGGGCGGGAGCCATCCTGACCAAAGATGTTCCGGATTATTGCATTGTCGCAGGAAATCCGGCCAAACGAATCCGAGATCGCTTTCCCCCTGAGATCATCGCGAAGCTCCAGGCATCGCAGTGGTGGTTATTACCGATCAAGGAAGTTCAACGCAGGCTGCCTGAGCTGACGAAGTTGCTCCATCAAAACAGTTGAAGTTGCCGGTTCACTGATACGACCGCATCCGGTCGTGCTGCCGACACAGTCGAGTGCAAACTTTTAAGGAGTCCGAGAGAACCAAAATGGTTTCGATTATCATTCCGGCCTACAACGAAGAGGCCGTTATTGGACGAGCCCTGAGCTACTTGCTCGAAGGTGCCGATCGGACAGCGCTCGATGTGATTGTTTGCTGTAATGGCTGCGTGGATCGGACTGCAGAAATCGCAAGATCCTTTGGACCGCCCGTGCGCGTCGTCGAAACGCCGCGCGGATCGAAGACGCTGGCTTTGAACATGGGCGATGAAGCAGCCCGGTCGTTTCCCCGCATCTACCTCGATGCCGACATTCTCCTCAGTTACGACGCGGTCAAGAAGTTAACCGAGGCGCTCACCGACAATAATCAGCTCGCCGCGGCACCACGAATGCGCGTCAATCTGACCGGGCGCCCATGGTTCATCCGGGCGTTTTACGACGTATGGCTCAGAACGCCCTACCACACGCGTGGCATGATCGGGTCCGGATTGTATGCATTATCCGAAGAGGGACGTCGGCGCTTCGAAGTATTTCCCGAAATCATCGCAGATGACTCGTTCGTGCATGCCCATTTTGCACCAAATGAGCGTAAGACAGTCGAAAGTTGCGACTTCACAGTGACGCCTCCCGCAAGTTTTGCTGGCCTGATCAAAATTAAGACACGTGCAAAACTGGGGTCATTGCAACTGGCGCAACGGTTTCCCGACTTGATGCGCCAGTTTAATGAGTGGGAGAAAGCAGATACGGGGCGAGACGAGTATCGCAACCTGTTGAAGCAGCCGCTCATGTGGCCAAAACTTGGCGTTTTCACTTTCGTGAAAATGATCGCGTTGATGCGTGCTTCCCGCCAGTTGAAAAAATTAAAGGGTTACCGTTGGGAACGCGACGATACGTCGCGAGCCTGAGTGAAATCGATCGTCGGCCATTCAAAGTACTACAAATCGATCATCGAGCTTCGGGTGAATCGAGACACGGCACAGAGCAATTTCCAGGAAAGATGTCACGCGCAAACCAACTGTACAGTGGCGGAAGGACAATCTCGCCGCTAACAAAGTGTGGCATTCAAATCAGATTCGGAGTTCTCGATGAAAATCAGCGTTTTTGGACTGGGTTATGTTGGAGCCGTTTCGGCTGGATGTCTGGCACAGGATGGACATGACGTAATCGGCGTCGATCCGCTGCAGGCCAAGGTCGATCTGATCAATAATGGACAGACTCCCGTTATTGAAGCTCAGATCGGCGAAATCATCGCCAAGGCAGTGAAGGATGGGAAACTCCGAGCAACGTCGGACGTCCAGGAAGCAGTCAATAAGACGGCACTCTCGCTGATCTGCGTCGGTACCCCGAGCCAGATCAACGGTAGCCTGGATCTCAAATACGTTCGATCCGTCTGTGAACAGATCGGCAAGACGATTGGGAGCAAGGCTGAATACCATGTGATCGTTGTCCGAAGCACCATGCTGCCGGGAAGCATGACCAATGTCGTGATCCCGACCCTAGAGCAATCATCGGGTAAGAAAGCGGGGGTCGATTTTGGAGTCTGCATTAACCCGGAATTCCTCCGCGAAGGTACAGCGGTCTACGACCTGTACCATCCTCCCAAGACGGTCATCGGTGAAACGGATGCACGCTGCGGTGATATTCTCGCCAGCATCTATGCCTCCCTGGACGCTCCTCTGATCCGGACCGATGTCGCCACGGCCGAAATGGTCAAGTACTCCGACAACGTCTGGCACGCGTTGAAAGTTGGTTTTGCCAACGAAATTGGAAACATCTGTAAAGCGATCGGACTCGACGGTCACAAGGTGCTCGACATCTTCTGTAAAGATACGAAGCTCAACCTTTCTCCTTACTACATGAAGCCCGGATACGCATTCGGTGGATCCTGTCTGCCCAAGGACGTGCGTGCCTTGACGTATAAGGCTCGCAGCCTGGACCTGGATCTTCCGATCCTCAATTCGATCCTCCCGAGCAACCAGAATCAGATCGACATCGGTTACCAGATGGTAACGAAGCAGGGTCACCGCAAGGTCGGAATCCTCGGTCTCAGCTTCAAGGCAGGAACCGACGACCTTCGGGAAAGTCCGCTGGTCGAGCTGGTCGAACGGCTCATCGGCAAGGGATTTGACGTTAAGATCTATGATCGCAACGTTAACATCGCCAGCCTCGTCGGTGCGAACCGGGACTACATCCTCAATCACATCCCCCACATCAGTCGCTTGCTGGAAAGCGACATGGATAGTGTACTTGCACACGGACAGACCATCGTCGTCGGCAATGGCTCCGCTGAGTTCCGCGGAGTCCTCGACAAACTGAAGAGCGATCAAGTGCTGGTCGACCTGGTCCGAATCACAGATGCGACGAGCCAACAGGGTAAATACGATGGAATCTGCTGGTGAAGCAGCGCCTGCACTCAGTCAGGCAAAAAAGAAGCAACGTGTTTTAATCATTGTCGAAAACCTACCTTCACCGTTCGACAGACGCGTTTGGCAAGAGGCATCGGCGCTGACCGCGGCGGGATACACCGTCTCGATCATTTGCCCCACTGGCAAAGGCTACGAGAAGCGATATGAAATGATCGATGGCATCGCCATCTATCGACACCCATTGCCTCTCGAAGCGGACGGAGCTCTCGGTTACGCCATTGAATATTCAACGGCTCTATTCTGGGAGTTCTTTCTGGCCTGGAAGGTACTGTTCACCCGCGGCTTTGATGCAATTCACGCCTGTAATCCGCCGGACAACATCTTTCTGATCGGGATGTTTTTCAAACTGCTCGGAAAGCGATTCCTGTTCGACCACCATGACATCAATCCCGAATTGTACATGGCGAAATTCGGTCGCAAGGACTTCTTCTACAAAGTGATGCTCGCGTGGGAGCGCTGGACCTTCTGGGTCGCGGATGTCTCGATCGCTACGAACGAGTCTTACAAGAAGATCGCCGTCGAACGGGGACGAATGTCGCCCGAGCGTGTCTTCGTTGTTCGCAGTGGACCGATGCTGGATCGACTCAAAGTAGTTCCACCCGTTGAATCGCTCAAATGCGGTCGACGTTTTCTGGTGGGATACGTCGGCGTGATGGGGAAGCAGGAAGGAATCGACCTGCTGCTCAATTCGGTTCGCCACATTGTTTTCAACATGAACCGCCGCGATATTCATTTTGGTATCGTCGGAGGGGGCACTTCACTCGATGAGATGAAAGCCTATGCTGCGGAACTGGGGGTGGCGGACTACGTCACTTTCACCGGTCGCGTGCCGGATCAGCAGCTCCTTGAAATGTTGAATACAGCCGATGTGTGCGTTAATCCGGATGTCGCGAACGACATGAACGACAAGTCGACCATGAATAAAATCATGGAGTACATGGCCCTTGGAAAACCGATTGTTCAATTCGATCTGACGGAAGGGCGATTTTCCGCACAAGAAGCGTCCTTGTACGCGAAGCATAACGACCCCGTCGACATGGCGGAAAAGGTTGTTTCGCTGCTGGACAACCCGGAACAACGCCAGAAGATGGGCGAGTACGGTCGACGACGCGTTCAGAACGAGTTGGAATGGAAATATGAAGTACCTAAACTTCTGGCAGCCTACGAGGCCTTGTTTCAGCGGCGCTGATTCACGCCGAATCTGATTAACGCCCCGGAACGATGATACGATGCGGTTGTGTCAGTAACACTTAAACAAGAGAAGCTCATGTCGCAGAACGTCGAGAACCGCCGCAAAGGAATTATTCTTGCCGGGGGCTCAGGCACGCGTTTGTATCCGGCAACGCAGGTCGTCAGTAAGCAGATTCTGCCAATCTACGATAAGCCAATGATTTTCTATCCGTTGTCGACGCTGATGCTCTCGGGGATCCGCGAGGTCCTGATTATCAGCACGCCACAGGACCTGCCCTTGTTTCAGCGACTGCTGGGCGACGGTTCGCAATGGGGAATGGAATTCTCCTATGCGGAGCAACCCAAACCGGAAGGACTGGCTCAGGCCTTCATTATCGGGGCTCCCTTCGTCGGCAAGTCCCCGTCCTGCCTGATCCTGGGAGACAACATCTTCTACGGTCATGACCTGGTACAATCCCTTCAGAGTGCCGACGCACAACGTGACGGGGCGACGGTTTTCGCCTACCACGTTAAAGACGCCCGCAGCTATGGGGTCGTGGAATTTGATGGCAAAGGACGGGCCATCTCTCTGGAAGAGAAGCCCGAAGTTCCGCGATCAAACTATGCGGTCACAGGACTTTATTTCTATGACAATGAAGTCATTCAGATCGCCAAATCCCTCAAGCCCTCCGCACGCGGCGAACTCGAAATCACCGATGTGAACAAGGTCTACCTCGAACGCCAGCAGTTAAAGGTCGAGATATTCGGTCGCGGGAGCGCGTGGCTAGATACGGGAACTCACGATTCGCTGCTCGAAGCCTCCACGTTTGTGTCCGTGCTCGAGAACCGTCAGGGACTCAAGATCGCCTGTCCCGAGGAAATCGCGTGGCGATTGAAGTATATTGATTCAGAACAGGTCCTTCGCCTGGCCAAGCCACTCGCGAAGACGAACTATGGACGGTACCTGATTGATCTGGTCAGCGGAGATAAACGCTAATCCGATCGTTCGCTCACGGGAAACTCTCTGCGAAAGTGATCGCAGAGACGCTGCAATCTGATTCAGGGCCTTATTTTCCAACTTCGCCTTTGTTCTTCATTGGTCCAGGAGACCGATCTGTGAAATTGCTTGTTACTGGCGGCGCTGGCTTTATTGGATCCGCGTTGATTCGGTATCTGATCGCTGAGACAGGTTACTCGGTGGTCAACGTCGACTGCCTGACCTACGCAGGAAACCTGAGTACGCTGCAGTCCGTCGCGTCTGATTCGCGTTACGCCTTTGAGAAAGTCAATATCTGCGATGCCGCCGCGCTGCACAGCGTCTTCGAACGGCATAAACCGGATGCAGTCATGCATCTCGCAGCCGAATCGCACGTCGATCGGTCGATTGATGGTCCAAACGCATTCATCCAGACCAACGTGGTTGGAACGTACAACCTGCTTGAGGTGAGCCGGAGATACCGCGCGACGCTTCCCGAAGATCAACAGCAGCGATTCCGCTTCCACCACATCTCCACCGATGAAGTCTACGGGTCGCTCGGAGACGAAGGGCTCTTCACAGAAGAGACACCTTACGACCCCAGTTCGCCGTACTCGTCGTCCAAGGCAGCTTCTGACCATCTTGTGCGAGCCTGGCACCGAACGTATGGGCTGCCGGTCCTGGTGACGAACTGCTCAAACAACTACGGTCCGTTCCAGTTTCCCGAAAAGCTGATCCCCCTGACGATCACTTCGGCACTGGAAGGTCGGCCACTTCCCGTCTATGGAACGGGTCAGAACGTTCGCGACTGGCTGTACGTCGACGACCATGCTCGTGCCCTGATCGCAGTGCTCGAACGGGGCAAGATCGGCGAAACCTACAACATTGGTGGCAACAGCGAACGGCAGAACATTGTCGTCGTCCGAACCATCTGCTCACTGCTCGACGAACTGGTCGCTGATTCGAAGAATCGTCCTCACGAGAAGTTGATCACGTTCGTGACGGATCGCCCTGGCCACGATCAGCGCTATGCAATCGACGCCGCCAAGATTCAGCGCGAACTCGGCTGGAAACCTCTCGAGTCGTTTGAT
>NZ_DASWWZ010000753.1:0-2340 GCF_036405755.1 Schlesneria sp. | reverse complement strand
CGACATGCATCAGGTAGGTGACGCGATCACGAGTCACCCCCGCCATCGGGTCCACAACCGATACTCGCTTGTGGGCGAGCCAATTCATGATCGAACTTTTGCCAACGTTGGGACGGCCGACGATGGCGACTTTAGGCACGGACATTCTACAGATCTCTACTGAAAGCAAGGTTTTCGGAACCTTACATCATAGCAGAGCTCTCTAAAGAGTTCAGCCAGTCAGAGAAGACTTGCCCGCTTTTGGCACTCCTTGATGCCTGTTTACTGTTCTTCTCGCTGTTCTCCCGCAAGCTGCAGCCGATCAGGAGCGGCTCGACCACTTGGCCCCTGAAACGCAACGGTCGAGGGAAGTTCCTGATTGGGTTGGCCTGGCCGGCGTGACGTTGTGCGTTCGATTTCACTCCGCGCAGTCCCTGACTGGAAGGGACCCAACCCGAGAAGAAACGTGTTGGTGTCGTGGGACATCGATGCCGTAACACCTCCTGGGCCAAGAAGTTCATGCGATTTGATGTCGTAGGCAACCATCCCGATTTTAGCAAGTGCTGACTGTTTCTGCTTCTGCCAGAAGCGAACTTCGGGCAGGGTCATCATCCCGGGCAGGACGATTTCCGGAATTCCCACGTAGGAGTCCGAATTGTCGGTGCCGATTCCACCACTGCGGACTTCCACAACAATGTCAGCGTCTTCCGCTTTGGAAGCAATTATGGCGCCGTTCAACATGAGACGGTGCCGAATTGAGCCGACCACATAGCCTTTGTCGATCCCTTCGAGGTACTTTTCCTCGACGAAGACGCGGGAACCCTGAAATGCAGTGAAATCGCACTTCGCCAAGGATTGATCAACGGCACCGGAAATCAGAAACTGCTCGCGGGCCGTGCGGGCCGTGTCCGACCGCTTCATCGTGGAACAGCCCATTGCGAACGGGCTCAACGCCAGCAAAAATATCAGGATGCGGCTTGCCATCGACTCTACCTCGTCCGCGCTGGTTTGGGATTGGATAAATCAGGACACGTGTCGCCGATCTGAAGAGATCGTGGCCAACGCGGACACGCGAAGTGACTTGCTGCGATCCCGTTCAGAACACGACAGAACCTGAGCCCACGAAGGGATCAAGGCCTGGCACAAATTCTGACGGACCGGCTTAATGAACTGTTCGATTTGGGTGCAAGGGAGATTGCCTGGGCGTTTTAGCGAACAACAAAAAATGCAACAAGCCGAATTTTCGTGGGAAGTTGCGCTGCACCGCTTGGAGAGTCAACCTGTTTCGGCAAGAATAACGACGCCGCAGGACGAGTGAGAACGTAACTTTGTTTTCGGCACAAGGCCCGTAGAATTCGTGTTGGACGCGATGGCTCGGTAGCAGAATCCCGAAAAGAAGCTCCTGAAGGGGGTGGTCACGCCGGGGAGTTTTTCGCTGGCATACCTTTTCCGAGGGTTCTGCCTGCTCGGGTTGGCTATCAGAGATTTAGCCGGTGGCACTAGGAGAAAGAGCTCGGGGGGAATGTCGCGGAGGCTGTCGCGACGGCTAACGTGTCCTGCTCTGAGCAACGTTATTAGTCAGGGAAGATTTTCACAATCAGGTCATAATCGCTCTCAAAACTACAGAATCCATTGATTTCCAGCGTGCGGCACCATGACCTGCCCCCGCCTCGATCAGCGATATCGATAGAACTTAGAAAAAGCATGCAGCGAATTCTGCTCAAATCCAAGATTCATCGTGCAACCGTCACTGACGCTCAACTGCATTATGAAGGAAGCGTTACCATCGACTACGAACTGATGCACGCGGCGAATATCGCCGAGCACGAGCAGGTTCATATTTACGATGTGAACAATGGCAATCGACTGATCACCTATGCCATTCGCGGGCCCGAGGGGAGTGGGACCATCTGCATCAATGGAGCCGCAGCGCATCTGGTCTCCCCCGGTCATCTCGTCATTATCTGCGCTTATGCCCAGTTCGAAGAGTCAGAAGTGCAAACGCACAAGCCGAAGGTGATACATGTCGATCCAAAGAACCGAAGGACCGACTGAATCAGCCGGAGTCGGTTCGTACGACAGAGCTGCTGAAGGCGGTTTTCCAACTTAGAATTCCGGCAGCCATCGCGAATGGGATGCGGAACATCGCGCGCTTGTCACTCGTGAAACTATCGAGCGGCGTAAGGGGTATAGGTTGGCTGTCTGCCGCAACAACGTGTGCGGAGGCTGTGAAAACTCGCGGGCCGGTCAAGTTCAGCTTGGTTGACATTCCGTTGATGCCGGTCTAGTTTCGTGCCAAAATGCCGGTCTCGCTTCTCACTCTTCGTTTCCAATTTCAACGCTTGAAAGGCAACTCCGATG
>NZ_DASWWZ010000752.1:0-4274 GCF_036405755.1 Schlesneria sp. | reverse complement strand
GACGCAGGACGTAACCTTGAACGTGGACCATCGGCTGGCCGCGATCGGTGAGCTTGCATCAGAAAATGAGGATTCCATCGCACAGACTTTGGTGAATGCACTGCCGTCCGCAACGCCTCGAGTGAGTGAAGCGATCCTGGGCGCGGTCTTCTCTCGACGAGACCGCATCCCTGTCCTGCTGGACGCGATTGAGCAGAAAATCGTGCCGGCATCGCTGGTGTCGGCCGTCCATCGGGCGGTCCTGCTGGACGATAAAGACGACGCCGTCCGTCAACGTGCCGGAAAGCTGTTGACGGTAACGAATTCGGCCGCGCTCGAAGCGTATCCTCGTTTCACCGCAGCGCTGCAGGAAACCCGTGATCCGGTTCATGGGCATCAGGTTTTTCGGGACGTGTGCGGCAAATGCCATCAGGCGCATGGTGTCGGTTTTGCTGTCGGGCCCGACTTGAGTTCTGAATTTCAGCGGGCGGAAGAGACCATCATCAAGGACATTCTCTCCCCGAGCGAAACGATTTCACCCGGTTATATGACGTACACAATCTCGACGAACTCCGGGCAGGTGTTCACGGGGCTACTGGGGTCCGAATCCCCGACCAGCGTGACTTTGAAGCAACCTGAGGGAAAGCAGCAGGTTATCCTGCGAAACGAGATCGATGAACTACGGGTCTCGTCGATTTCGCTGATGCCAGAGGACCTCGTTAAGTCGCTGAAGCCAAAGGATGTGGCGGACGCGATCGCGTGGTTGAGGCAACCTCAGCAGCGTGTGGTGCTACTCGATGACAACCCGAGCATGGCGATGTCGCTGTCAGAAGGGGAAGGGACGGCCGAGTTCGTGACGACCGAGAAATTCGCCGGCGAATCGTGCCTCAGAATTACCCCTCCGCAGCGGTATTCAGCCCGGATCAAAGGTTGGGAGTTTCGAATTCGCGAGAAGCCCGTGGTGGGGGAATATCGTTATCTGCGGTTTGCCTGGAAATCCCCTCAGGCCTCGGGTGTCATGCTGGAACTGGCTGACGAGGGACAGTGGCCCCCGGCTGAGGAGCCGCTGCGCAGGTACTTCGCGGGAAAGAATCTGACCGCATGGCAGGCGGTGGGGCTGGCACCCCGTCCTCCCGGTGACTGGGTCGTCATCACGCGCGATTTGTGGCAGGACTTCGGTGATTTTACCCTCACTGGAATTGCGCCCACGGCAATTGGAGGGCCCGCTTTCTTTGATCGGATTGAACTTCTCAGGACAGTGGACGAGTCGTCGGCCGGGGGAGCGCAAGAATAACGTCTGCTGGAATCTCGGGACGGGGGAGAGCAGCTCGGGGGCTGAACGCGGTCCGCTCGCGGCGAGAGAATCTCCAATCGTGGTGGGATGGCAGACTTTGTGGCTAATCCTCTCTGCACCTGAAATTCCGCCAAAAGGCTGTCTGTACGGTTGTTTGGACGGTTTTTTAACGAGGACCGTGTGACGCTCCACATTACCGAGCCGGTGCGATAGACTAGGTGGGACTCGCGGGGCGGACACCGATGTCTGTCTCGCGTTTTTCGCGCCCGGAGAATCCTTGGGGACGCGACATTTGCAGAAACGAAGTACGAAGCGGTCCGATGAGTCTGGGTTGATGATCCGGTAGCTCGATGAGGGATTCAAGAATTCATGTCGGGTCTCCGCTGGTACGAAGTTTGTTTTGAGCGGCAGCCGTAATCGCCTCTCGGTCAGTATTTTCATTGAAGGTTCGTATTGTGTCAGTGACTTCAGTCGTAGGTCTGCAATGGGGCGATGAAGCCAAGGGAAAGATCGTCGATTTCCTGACGGATTCGCATGAAGTTGTCGTGCGGTACCAGGGGGGCAATAACGCCGGCCATACGGTCAAGTTTGACGGCCAAACCTACAAGTTGTCCCTGCTGCCGACAGGCATTCTGCGTCCCGGTGTCACCGCCGTCATTGGCAATGGCCTGGTCGTGAATCCCGACGCGCTCCTCAAAGAGATGAAGTCGCTGACCGACCGTGGTGTTCGCGTCGACGGCGGAAATCTGCTCGTGAGCGATCGTGCTCACGTCATTCTGCCGTATCACATCATCGAAGACGCTATCTTTGAAAAACGGCGGGGCGATAACGCCATCGGAACGACCGGACGCGGAATCGGAACCTGCTATCGCGACAAAGCAGGGCGCAGTCACGCGATCCGCGTTGGCGACCTCTATCATCGCGAAACATTCCGTGCCAAGCTGGCCGAGATTGTTGCGTTCAAGAATCTGACGCTGAAATCGCTTGATCCATCGATCACTCCGCTGGACGCCGATGCGATCTATGAGGCCTACGTCGCATTTGCCGATAAGCTGGCGCCACACGTCGTTGATACGACGGCCTGGTTGCATAAGGCTTTGAAGCAGAAAAAGAATGTCCTGTTCGAGGGGGCCCAGGGAAGCCTGCTGGACGTCGATCATGGAACGTTCCCGTTCGTCACCAGCTCCAACAGCTCGGCGGCCGGGATTCACAGCGGCAGCGGAGTTCCCCAGCGTGCGATCACGCGGATGATTGGTGTCGTCAAGGCGTACACGACGCGGGTCGGTGGCGGTCCTTTCCCGACGGAACTCAACGACGAGATTGGACAGCACATTCGTGACGTGGGGCATGAGTATGGTACGGTCACCGGACGTCCTCGCCGTTGCGGCTGGTTCGATGCCGTGGCGACGGCCTACGGAGCTCGCGTTTGTGGTGTCGATCAGATCGCTGTTATGCTGCTTGACGTCCTGGCGCAGCTCGACGAATTGAATATCTGTGAGGCGTACGACATCCGGGGTGAGCGGACGACGGACTTCCCGTCGCACGTCGAAGACCTGGAAGTGGCGAAACCTATCTTCCGCAAGATTCCAGGCTGGAAGAAGGATATTACCGGCGCTCGCAAGTTGAGCGATCTTCCGGCAGGGGCACGGCAGTACGTGGATACGGTCAGCGAATTGCTGGAGGTGCCGGCCAAATTTATCAGCATTGGCCCCGATCGCGAGCAGACCATTCTGCTCTGATGCCGCTTGCGGTCTGACGCCTGCACATGGAGGTGGCGAGTGAGCTGATCATCTCTCTCGGCGACCGTGATGAAATAAAAGCCCCCCGACGAGTGATTCGTCGGGGGGGCTTTCTTGTACGTTTGATCCAGGGGGCGAGGCCGACGAGATGCAAACCCCGCCAGCACGGACGGGGGTTGCAGGTGCCATCAAGGGTTAAGTATTGAGGTTAGATCCCCAATCCCACTCCATTGAGGACGCCGGTGCCGACTGTCCCGTCGGTGATTTCAAACATGGTTGGGAATCGCTTGGCCCAGGGTTTGTTTCCGGCAGGGCAGTACTGTCGGGCATTTCCTTCGATCGCGGCGATGCCGGGAAGGTGTGCTGCAATACTGGCGGAGTGCAGGAATGAGTACCCAGGGCAGGTCAGGTCCTGGACACAAAGGAACATGTCAAACTTCTGAGCGGCAGCGCTCAGCAGCAGTGTTTCGGTCTGTCCTTTACATGCCTTGAGGGCGGCGCCGGTATAGCCTTGCTCGCGAGCCAGCAGCAGGCTGTCGTAATCGACGAGCGATTCATCGATGACGATCGGCTTGAGCTTGGCCGCTTCATGCATCTTGTTGTCGGGATTGGCGCGCAAGTCCCGGTGTGTGGGCTGTTCAACGTACTGGATCCGGTCGAAGGCAGCAGGCGATGCCGATTTCACCTTGTTGAGGAAATCAACGACGTAGGCCGCATTCTGACACTTCTCATTGAAGTCGACCGAGTAGAACCATTGCGTGCAGCCCCGTTTCGCCTGGGCTTGTTCGGCACAGGCGTTGACGGCGAGCGTGCGGGCGACGTCCCAGTCGAAGTTATCGCCTGCCAGCTTGATCTTGAGGTGGGTCAAGCCGTTGTAGGCAATCCACTGTTCAAGCGTTTCAGGCAGTCCGTCACCAATCTTCTTGGTGACTTCCCCGTCGGTCAGCGGATCGAGGGCTCCGACAAGGTGATACAGCGGCATGCGTTCTTTGGGTTCACGCAGCGTGTACTTATCGAGATATTCCCCTTTGAAGGTGGCATCCAGATAGTAAGCCAGATCATAGTTCATGAATTTCGACGTCAGTGTGTCGAAGCTATTACGATTATGGATTTGACCATAAGCGTCGTGCAGTGCGGCATCGAATGGACTGGCTGCTACAAGCTGGGCCAGTTCGGGCATCGGCTCGGCCAGCTTCATTTGCTGAGCCAGGCGCTTTGCGAGATGGTCATATTCACCAGACAGATGATAGACCAGGTCGATC
>NZ_DASWWZ010000751.1:0-7610 GCF_036405755.1 Schlesneria sp. | reverse complement strand
GAGAATTTGGGCAGACTTACGGAATTTTTCATCCCCGCTATCCATCCAGCATCGGCGGTAGAATTCCAATCGGTCTCCCTCGGAAACAAATCTGGAATCATTCATGCCCTGATTCAAGCTGCGGGGTGAAGTTCCGCAAGTCCTGCCCGTGGGTCTCCTGAAGCGCCTGGAACCCCACGGTCGAATTGTGCGAACCTTTTTAAGGAATGCACATGTCCTTGCCTCGTCCAGTTTTCTGGCGGTGCACGGTATGACTGTCGAACGATTCAGTCAACCAAGCGAGTAACAAAGCAACACACCTTGCCGCGACGGCAGGCAAGATGTAGGCTTCGACGCGACATCAGTTCCCTGGTTGACGAAGTAGCCGCAAAGCTGCGTTGAAATCGTGGCTGCCGTTCACTCGAGGAATTGGTCCGCCCGTCCCTTTTCTGCGTTCATCTCGTGATCGCCGAGTTTTTGTCGTAGTACGTGAAGCGGGTAATTCCCTCATCCCCGATTCAGCCCCCGAGAAGTACCATGTCTGCTCCGATCGAATCGCCGCCACTTCCCGCCTCGCTTCAGATGGCGAATGACGTCGAGCGTCGATTGCGTCAACAACAGCCGGGCATCTACTTCGTCTTGCCGCGTGTCGTCCGCCGTGTGCTGCAGAACGAACTCGACATCGCCAGCCCACTGCAGCAGCCCCCTCACCGCAAGACTTATGTCATTCAGCGGGATCGCCTGCTTTGGCTGGTGAATCGTGACGAGCTCGGCGTCAGTGACCGTGCTGCCCTGCCTGAGCAGATCATTCTGATCGCTCAACCCGAAGAAGATCAGCTTGAAAAGATGACTCGGGAAGAATTGCTGCGGCATTACTGGCGATTGGTCTTTCATGCCCGCATCGACTCCGAAATGCTGAAGAACGCCAGTCGAGGCCGCATGACGGCATCTGAGTTGCGCAGTCGGATCGACCAGCTCGGCCAGACCGCATTTGATGAAATTCGGTCGGTTCTGCGCGCCGAACAAATGCTGACCAAACCCGACGACGATCGGAACGTTTATTCTGAATTCGTCGCGGTGTACCACGAATTGACCGCCTTTGCCTCGCGGCTGATTCCTCTCTACTTCCCCAGCCTGCCTCCCGCAGATCAGGTCCTGAAGGTCATCAATCGCGAGTGTGATGCAACTCGCCTGTTGGACGAGACGCGACCCTTGGACCTGGCTCGCGATATCCCGGCGGATGTGGAGATCAACTACGCACTGACCACAGAAGTGAAGAAAGAGCCTGTCCCGTCGAAGGTCCCACGCCGCTCGGCCCGTCACTACGAAAGTCTTATCCGAAAAGCCGCCAGGATCAGCGCAAAAGGAAACCACGTTCGCGCCTCCTTAACGCTCCAGTCAGCCCTGGAAGTCGCTCCAGAGACGTCAATTGACGATGCTCGTAATCTTTTGCGAAGTGAAGTCCAGAAACTGGTGAATCGACTGCAGGCAGCGCTGGAATTCAGCGATGAGGAAGCACTTCCCTGGATCGCGATCTGCGAAAAGCTGTTGCCCGCCGCTCAAACGGGATTCTGGAATCCAAACGCGCGGCTGCTCTACGACCTGCAGTCTGTCTGTATCGACAGCGAGCAGGAGATTTACCGGGTGGATCTGCTGCGATGGGCTTTCAGCCTGGGAAAATCGCCACTCAAACGCCCCTTGCCGATGCAGCGAATCGTCATGATGTCGAAGCATCTGCGTCGTGCCGCGCTGCGCGTGCCGAACATTGATATCGATCCCGAGGGCCAGACTGAACTAAGCCACCTGATTCACGAGGCCGCCGATGCCGCCGAGCAGATTTTGCGATCGCGCGTCGGACCAACGATCGAGCGAAATCTGGAGGATGCCGGATTCGTCCCAGCCAGCATCGTCGAGCGAGTGGCACTCAAGAAGATGGTGCAGGAGCTTTCCGACGGCATCGTTGAGCGAGGCTTCATCACGCTAGGAGGATTGCGGGACACCATTTCCCGTAACCAGCTCAAGATGCCCGATCTGGTCGATGTGAAAGAATTCTTCAAGGGTGACCCACTGCTTCGTGCCGACAAACTGATGTCAGTCTCGCTGGCCGGGGTTTATCAGCGCGGTCCCTTCTACCTGCGTTTTCTCCAGAAACTGAACTCACTCGCCTACGGAATCCACTGGGGCCGATTACTGACGCAGTATATCGCTCTCCCGTTTGGCCTCTCATTCCTGCTGCTAATGTCGATCGAAGAAATTGGACATCTCATCCTCGGCTTCGGTCCCGCTCCGCAGCACGTCGCGGCGGAGCTTCATCCGCACGATGAATTACGACACGAGGGCGAAGCTCCGGTCGAAGCACAACAAGCCGAGGATCAACCTGAAGTTCTGCCCCCCGTCGCTGATGCCACTGTCGCAGATGAACCGGTACCCCATTCGGAACTCGTAGCCGAAGAGCCACCGCCAACTTTGGACGAGGCGGATGAGACAGCCATCCCTCCCGCAGTGCTGCAGCAACACGCTGCGGGACATGGTCGCCATCTGGTCTACAGCCACGAGGCGATGCTGATTCTGGGGTGTGTGATCTTCATGCTGATTCACTTCCCCCGGTTCCGACAATGGGTGATCTGGTTTCTGGTCAAATCCTGGGCCGTGCTCAAGGTGCTGCTGGTTGAAGTACCCCGAGCAGTGCTCCGCTGGCCCTGGGTCGACTGGCTGATGAAAAGTTTTCCCATGATGCTTTTCCGTCGGTTTGCCCTCGCCCCGCTCATCGCAACATTCTTCTTCTGGCAGGTCCTTCCTCATCTGGGCTTTTACAGTCTTCTCAACCGCTGGTGGGGATTGGCCATCTTCATTGCGTCGTTTGTCGTTCTGAATTCTCGCGTCGGGCGTGACACTGAAGAACTGGCCCGCGAATTCTTCGGACGTACCTGGTATCGCATCCGCGTCCATCTCGTCATGGGCATGTTCACACTGATCGTGGATGTCTTTCGTGCATTGACCGACTGGATTGAGCGAATTCTCTATGCGGTCGATGAATGGTTACGGTTCCGTAGTGGTGAGTCCCATCTGACCCTCGGAGCCAAAGCCATCTTTGGACTCATCTGGTCCTTCATTCATGGCGTCGTCCGGTTCTGCGTGACGCTGCTGATCGAACCTCAACTGAATCCGATCAAACATTTTCCCGTTGTCACAGTCTCACACAAAATCCTGTTCGCCACGTTCTACCTGCCGCTCGGCCAGAGTCTCGTACGGTTGTTTGATCTCCGAGTGGCGACAGCCTATACCGCCTCGACACTGATCCTCATGTGTATCCCCGGAGTCTTTGGATTCCTCGCGTGGGAACTCAAAGAGAACTGGCGGCTTTACAAAGCCAACCGCTCTCCCAAGCTGCGGCCAGTGCGAATCGGCGATCATGGAGAGACCTTGCTCCGGCTTCTCTGCCCCGGTTTCCATTCCGGGACGATCCCGAAATTGTTTGCCAAACAGCGACGCGCGGCGAGACGTGACGTCGATACTTTCTCGTGGAACAACCAGGCCCGCTTCGCCGAGCGACTGCATCACGAAGCAGCCGCGCTCAGGCACTTCATCGAACGTGAACTTGTTGCGTTACTCGATATCAGTCGCACTTTCCGCGACGACCGCTTTCAGGTCCGCGACGTCGAACTCGCCACCAATCGAGTGGTCATCTGGATCGACAAGAGCAGCAAAGAAACAGCTTTCCCTGCGGATACGCCCTTGCAACTGGAGTTTGCAGAGCAATCCGGTTGGCTCGTTGCCACAGTCCGGGAACCAGGATGGCTCAGTCAGTTACCGGCTCGCGATGTCGAAGTCTTCAAAGTCGCTGTAATGGGTCTTTACAAGCTCGCCGCAGTCGATCTGGTCCGGGAACAAATTGAAATTCAACTGGCCCAATCCACACAACCTGGCTCGAAGTCTGTGGCCAGCAACGGAGTCCCCGCCGATCGAAAGCGACACGCGTACGACATCAACTCGACGGGATTGGTGGTCTGGCCGCATCGCAACTACGAACACGAAGTTCACTACGTTCTGGACGATCAACCTGTCGCTCATCCCCGCCCTCGGTCCGCCGCGCGCGCGGCTGGTTTGACCGCGTTCCCCATGGGGGCGCTGATGTTCAATTTGCACGACATTGACTGGGAAGACTGGCGTAAATTCTGGGATCATGAGCAGAGTGAATCCCCTCCACCGTCGACACTTCTGTCGTTCAACTGGTAATTCCGCAGCAAAGCAACCTTCCCAATGAGGTGGGCGAAATTCGGCAGAAAATGCCGTCCAGGCAGGCTGCCATAGGCGCGCATCCTCATTCGAAGTATCCTCTTACAACGAATAAACGGCCGCAGAGAACGACCTGTCTGCGGCGGCCCTGGGGCGATGGAGCGCACCGAGATGCACTTTGCTGGAAGCTCAAAAACTGTCATCTTGAAGATGGCCACCAAGTCACTTCAGGAAGAGACACACGTCGATCATGACCTGACGCTCGTCATTCCGGCCTACAACGAAGAGGCACGGCTCCCAAGGACGTTAGCGGACGCAAAGTCGTATCTGGATGCCTGGGGGATTAACTACCGTGTCCTGGTCGTCGACGATGGCAGTCGTGATGAAACCGCAAAGCTGACCGAAGCATTCGGCCGCAGGTTCTCGACGATCCGACAGACCAATGGTGGAAAAGGGTCCGCCATCCGTAACGGGATGATGTCGTCCAGCGGGAAGGTGATCGGCTTCACCGATGCAGACCTCCCCTACGACCTGGACGCGCTGAAGACTGCTTACCAGATCATCGAGACCGGCCGGCGAGACGTGGTCTTCGGAAGCCGAACCATCGAAGGAGCCACATCGCGCGTGGAACGCCGGTTGATGCGGACACTGGCTTCGTTCGTGTTCCGCACCTGCATGATGTGCCTTGTCTCCCGAGAGATCACTGATACCCAGTGCGGACTGAAAGTTTTCAGTCGCCGTGCCGCTCGAATGATTTTCTCGCGGACGATTGTCAACGGTTTCGCGTTCGACGCCGAGGTCGTCTATTTGACCCATCTGTTGAACCTTTCCTTTGAGAAAGTCGCGGTAACGCTCGTCAACGACTACTCAACCACAATCTCACTGACGAGGAATGCCATTCCGATGCTCATGGACGTCGTCGGTGTCCGACTGCATGGCCTGCGAAACGGCTATCGCCCCGATATCGAAGTGCTCAATCCAACCTCCGCCGCGACGACGCCGGCGAGGAAGGCGGCATGATGTCGGCCTCTTCGAGTCCCCGTCATTCAATCGTCTTTCATGCAGATGACTTCGGCATGAATGCGGCCGTGAACGCGGGAATTGAGGCGGCCTTTCGCGAGGGTCTGTTAACGAGCACTTCAGTCCTGGCGAACGCACCTGCTGCAGAAGATGCCTGCCGCGTGTGGCCGGCCCTGATGGCAGACGTGCAGACACGTCGACTTTCTTCCCTCGAACGTCGCCGTATGCTGAGCGACCCCGTTACCCCGTTTGACCTGGGCATTCATCTGAATTTGACCCAGGGTCGACCGCTGACATTGAATGACTTTTCGCCGGAGTTACTCGACGAGGAGGGGTGCTTCCCCGGGATCGGCAAACTGTTCGCTCGTATTAATCATGCCAGCGACGCTCAAATGAAATCCGTCGAAGCAGAACTCCGAGCCCAGATCGAATGGATGATCGCCCGGGGCCACCACCCGACGCATTTGAATGGCCATCAATACATTGAACTGATTCCGCGAATCGCAGCGATTGTCCCCGCCCTGTTGCACGACTACGCCATCCCGACTGTGAGAGTTGCCTACGAACGGGGCCTGTTCCGCAGCGTCCTGCTGCAGGGAGACGTCACAGGCTGGGGACTTGGACTGGTCAAACGACATTTCGCGCGGGCATTTCGACGACGGATGGCTAACACCAAGGTGGCGTTTCCAGATCGTTTTTTTGGAACCTCTCACGCTGGCCGCATTGATGACGCCACGATGACGCGGTTTCTGGCGGGTGCACGAGGAACAAGGATGACCGAAATCGGGGTTCATCCCGCCATCGATCCCGGCCCGGACACCTCAGCGGAATCGGATCCCTGGTTTGATCCCCTCGCGGAACTCCGATCGAACGAGCTCAAACTCCTCTGCTGTTCGAAACTCGCAGAAGAACTCCGCTCGCGGCAATTCAGTCTGGGCCGAATCTCTGCCTTGGCCACTGAGACATGGGCCACTGAGGCGACTTGAATTTCGGCAGAATCGCAACGCCGCGAGGGGCGTCCGGCGAATCCGGTCTCCGCTCGCGGGTGTTTGCAAAAAGCGAGAGCCGGTCAAGATGACCGGCCCCTGGCTCACGACACCGCACGAGACGGTGTCTTACATCGGTGCTTCAGGAAGTTCCGACAACCACTTGTTCCGGATCGGGATCAGGTGCTGAAGGACGTCGACCAGAACTTCGGGAGGCGACTGCATCGCGTCCACGCACTTAATCAGTTCTTTCGGGTAACAGTTGATAACGGGTTCCGACTCAGCTCGATAAACGTTGAACCGGGTCTTGATGATGTCTTCATTCGCATCGTCAGCCCGATTATCGCGGATCGCGCGACGCTTGATGCGGTCGATCATCTGCGATTCATCGACACAAATCAGATGGATAATAGCGAGAACATTGATGGTGTTCTTGAGCATTTCCACCTGATTGGGGTTTCGTGGAATCCCATCGAGGACCAGCAGTTCATCAGGCGGACGATAGCGCGACACAGCAATGTGTCCGTTCAGAGCCTTGGTCCAGATACGGACCGTCAGTTCATCAGGAACCAGTTGCCCGCGGGAACTGAACTGATAGATCTCACGCCCTTCCGCCGAGTTAATGTTCAGCGAGCGAAAAACATCGCCACAAGAGAGGTGATAAAAGCCGGGGATCTGCCCCAGAATTGATCCTTGCGTTCCCTTTCCGACCCCCGGTGCTCCAAACAGGAGAACCGTCGGAAATCGTCCATCAAACATGTGTCACCCTTCGTCGGTTGATTCTCGGTCGGTCGATTCACGATTTTTAATGCGTCAGGCGTGACGATCAGCAATGACCAGAGTTCCGTCTCTTGCGGCGGGAAAATATCTGCCGAACATTCTGCAAATCCGCGGCGAATTATCATTCTCATCCGCATCACGTCATTCTCGATTTCCCTTCCCCCGGTTCCGGGGCTTTCATCTGGAAACGGAAAACGCTGCAGGCATCTTAATCTGGTGAGCCTTTTAGACTCAACAGTCTCAGAATCGTCTCCTGTCACCAGGGGACTTCACCCGTTTCCATTCCCCGCTCCGACGGTCTTCGGCTCACGTGGAGTCTCAAGCATATCTGAAATCCGCGGCTGCTGTGCCCCGGAAAACCTGACGGATTTGAGAGGTTATATTGCACCCGCGCAGCTCGCATCTGATAATGTCAAATGAACCGCTGTTGCAGCCATTTCCGATTGTGCTTCCACTGACGACTTTTTTTTGGCTTCACGGCCCGGGAGCGCACATGATGGTGTTGCAACAGTCACACAACGAAGAAGGGAGCTTTGAGTGATGAAGCCCTGGCTGGTGATGCTTCTTAGCCTTGTTGCTCTGTACGAGCCGACCGTGGCCGACGCACAA
>NZ_DASWWZ010000750.1:0-2393 GCF_036405755.1 Schlesneria sp. | reverse complement strand
CTGGTACTGTGGATGGTCCTGCTGGCGATGGGCGACTGGCTTTCCACAATAACTCATTCCGAGATCGCCAAGACTCGGCTGCATCTGGAACGACGCGAGCTCGAGGAACAGATTCGTCACTATCGAGCGACGCAGGCAAACTCCGCATCAAACAAGAACGACTCGACCACCCAGTCCTGACAGAGGCGAGGGCCACCGATGCACTCCAGCGGCGTTCAAAACTACGGTCTCCTGCTCCTTGCGATCACGGCGGTCAGTTGCAGCAGCCAGTCAGCCCCACAGTCAAAGTCGTCCCTCCCCCCGACGGATCGCAGGCCTGCCGCAGTCGAAACTCTGGCCACCCCCGGGGCCGCTCCCTCCGAAGAGGCCGCACAGGAGCAGAATCCTCTTCCGCGGTCACCCCGCAGACGTGCCACTCCCATCGAAATCGCCCCTGCCACGACATCTCAAGCCACCGACGCGGAATTCTCGCCGGAACAGCTCGAACGTCAGCGCGAGGCACTGAAACCTCTTCAGGTGCTGCTGGGAAACTGGAAAGGCCTGTCGCGAAAAGCCCACTCAGATCAGCCCAAGTGGGAATACGACTGGGTGACTGACCCCAACCACCCCGGACTACGGATCGTATCGGATGCTGGAGTCTATATCCGCAATGGACGTCTGACATACCGACCTGAATCGGACCAGTTTGAGCTGACAACCACCGACGCCGAGGGTTCACACCGCACCTTTCAAGGGACCTTCATCGAACCGATCCGCGATGTCACCACAGACGAAAAGAAGCTTCAGCGCACCTTCAAACTTCAACTGACCGAAACAACGGCCCAACCATCCGACATTCAGTGGCGACTGACCTTCAATCAGCAGGAAAACAATCGCTACATTCTGGAGGTGGATCGAAAGCGGAACAACGGCCCGTTCAGCCGTGTCGACACCATCCACACGCAGCGCGAGGGAACCTCGTTCGCACTCAGTGAGTCTGATTATGGCAGCAAGACGTGCATCATCTCTCAGGGATTAGGCACGATCTCCGTCAGCTACAAGGGACAATCATTCTGGGTCTGCTGCACAGGCTGCAAAGCGGCGTTCGAAGAAGATCCAGAAAAATGGATTGCGAAGTGGGAAGCGCGGAAGAAAAAGTAAGGCCCGTTTCGGTCTGCAAGCCCGGTAACACACCTCGTCTCCCACCCCTTGAAATCCCCACACGGCCCGCCGAGTCAATCAGGTGAGAGCCGCGGGACGTTGCATTCGGAAATATTTTTCCGAACCGCCGCCGGAAATCAAAGACCGACGGGAGATCAAAGACCGAATAGTCGCTTCAGAGCGTTGATTAGTCCATGCGGAGTGCCGGCCCGAGCCTCGTCCTTGAGTGCTTCCAGCGGCGGATGAAGCAGTTTATTGACGATCCGTCCGACGGTCCGTTCAATTTGTTCGCGGTCATGACTGGTCAGTTGCGGCAGCTTGTTGAAGAGTCGCTCCAGTTCGTCCTTGCTGACCGCATGCCAATCCTGCATCAGTCTTGAAACGACTTCGCCGCTGGCACGGTGGTAGTATTCCGCCATGAAACGAGCGGTCTCGTCGTCGATCAACTGCCGTGCCTTGTCGATTTCACGGACGCGGGCTTTGCGATTTTCTTCGCACGTGTTTCGCAAGCTGTCGATGTCGTACAAGAACACGTTATCAAGTTCACCGACATCCGTCGCAAAATCGCGAGGGGCCCCGAGATCGAGAATAAAGGCGGTGCGGCGGGGATCGGCCTGACGCACGCGCTTAAACAGTTTTGCATCGACGATCGGCCTGTCGGCCCCCGTCGTGCTGACAATGACATCCGCGCGACCGAGCCAGGTTTCCAGTTCAGACCATGGAGCGGCACGCCCGCCCCATTCGGCGGCGACACGTTCGGCCCGTTCAGGACTGCGATTGACGACCACGATATCGCGGACCCCTTCGTCCTTCAGATACCGCAGCGTTTCTTCTGCCATCTCACCCGCCCCAATGACCAGAACCATCTTGTCATCGAAGTGATCAAAAATACTCTTGGCAAAGTCCCCGACAGCGACACTGGCGATCGAGACTTTACCTTCCGACAATCGCGTCTCGGTCCGAACCCGCGCGGAAGTCCGAATGGCACCCTGGAACAAAGCGTGTGAGATTGGTCCGCATGATCCCGTCACTTCGGCGGCGCGATACGCCTCGCGCACCTGGTTCACAATCTGCGGCTCTCCGAGCACCATGCTGTCGAGCGACGAAATGACTTCGTAGAGGTGTCGAACCGCTTCCGAACCTGTAGCGACCCGAAGTTCCCCGACAAATTCGTCGAGCGGTACACCATGGAATTCGGACAGAAACTGAGCAAGCTGGGGCGGAGTCAGTGGTTCTGCATCGGACCCACGGGC
>NZ_DASWWZ010000749.1:0-5506 GCF_036405755.1 Schlesneria sp. | reverse complement strand
TTGGCAGGGGGCGCGGTTTCGGTGACCCCATTGATGCGATCCAGGTAGATCTTCGTGACGTCTTCGGGAACGACATCAGGAATATCAAACTTGAATGCGTCATCATCGACGGGTGTATCCAGCTCGACATTGCGAAACTCGAGATTCACGAGCGGCCGCAGCTTCTTCGATTCCGGCTGTCGCTTGAGATACAGCAGCCGTTCGGGGAACAGGTTTTCTGAGTTCACGTACAACCGCACCAGGTCGGGGACGAACGCGGGTAGCGAGTTATCTTTGCCCTTGGGGAATCGCTGAAGGATTTCGCTTTTCCATTTCCCTTGAATGATCGTCCGCGGTCCCCCCTCGCTCGCTTCTTCTTTGATAACGTCGAAGTCGACGGTCCGTTCCAGCGAGGCCAGCAGCGCGTTTAAACCCCCAAGCCCCAGTTCAGCGTTCAGTGTCGAATCAGGAATGCTCTTCTTGCTGGCGGCAGCGGCAGCCTTCTGAATCTGCAGGACGTTCCGCAGAGTCACCCGCTTGAGATCGGGCAGCGTCAAGACGGTCCACAATTCCTTTCCGTCGCAGACTTCGAGAATCTGTCCCGTCACACCCTGATCGGGAACGACAGAGTAGTTCAACATCAGCTTCATCCCTTCCGCCGAGTTCCCCGACGAAAGGTATTGCCCTGTGATTTTGAACTGCTGGTCGCCGATTGACACGCTTTGACTCAAGTCCGCCTTCACAGACTGATGGGTCTGCAGTTCCTGCCGGACCTGCTTGAAAAATTCCGCAGGGTCTAATTGGCTGGCGGGGCTGTTTCCCGCCGGGGCCGCGTCGTCCTCTGTCTGGCCTGCAACGAAACCCGTTGGATATCCAACAGTTACGACCATCGCCACAGAAAGAGCAGCGGCGAGGGTCAAACTAAGCAAGGTTTGTGGGCGATTCGGAATATGTCGGATTTGCCAAAGATGCAACGCAGTTCCTTCCGAAAAGAGAAGAGCAGACCAAGGTGCCACGATAGACCAGTTAATGACGTGTTGCGAGTCCGTTCAAATGAAATCGAATCGCGACGCCCGGCATTCTAACTGGAAACGGATGCACAGGTCGACGGAAAAACGTGTCACAAGGCTAAACAGAAGGGATTCGACAGGACCGGCGACGGGACGATGTGGCGAGAGGCTGGCAATAATGGCTGACCATCAAGATATCGACACTGTTTCGCAGCCTGTCCCGAGAGGGATCGCAATGAAGCTGTACTTTCTCGCATTGGGCACGGTCGTCGTAGTGTGCGTCGGCTGCGCCATGGACGGTCATCAAGAGCATGCCCGGAGCTCAGGATTGGGAGGCCCCAATCTCGCAGGATTGAATCACCACGCGGGGAATAAGGGAGAATACCACGCTCCCCCTGCCGCGATGATGATGCGTCCCGGTCCGATGGTCGATGGACCCGGACCCGGCGTACTGGCGATGATGGCCAGTGGTGGTGGGGGGGGAGTTGGAGGAGCGCCGTGCGGACCGAATGGTCGCACTTTCGCCCCGACCAGCTCGCAGGTCCGGTTCATCGGACCGGATGGGATGAGCGTGGGTTGGCAAGTTCCCAACGGCTATGCCGAGCACCAGCTCGTCACACCCGCCCGGTACAACTTCATGCAGGGTGCGACCTATCGCCTGAAGTTCAACGGGATTCCCGGTCGCGAAGGGCTGACGCTCTATCCGACCCTTCAGGTGTATCCAACACACCCGAACACCGAGGCCTATCTCGCACACAACAGCGTGCCACTGCAACTGACGGAAGAAGACCTCGATCAGATCGAGAGCAACAACTTCGTCACCAAGGTCATCTACCTGCCGGATGCCCGTTTCCAGGAATTGGCGATCGCCAACGTTGAGACCCTGGTCTCGACTCGACTTGATCCTGGGGTCGATCCGATCCAGGAAGCCGACAAGCGAGGCACCATCATGGCTGTCCTGCGAATCGGTAACATGGACCTCGAAATGCAAGGGAGCCAGGGAGTCGGTCCCCTGACTTCCGCCGATGGAGAACCTGTTGATCAGGTTCACCACCAGATCGACGGAAACCGTGGAGAAATCGTTCCTCCCATGCCAATCGGTCCTGCCGGTGGCAGCGGATACGGCCCAGGGATTCCTGGTGCGATGATGGTGGCTGGTTCGGGAATGCCCGGAGCCCCCATCTCGGGCGGTAACATGCCACCATGGGGTATGCCCATCACCGGTACACCCATCGGACTTCCCGGTCCTCCACACATTCCGCTGGGTGGCCCCGCTGGTCTGAAATCGCACACCGTGCGAAATCGAACCCGCATGGACCTGCCCAAACCAGTGGACCACATGCTGATCGACGTCAAACACGAACCGGGCCTCAGCCTGCCTGAGCCTGTCCGGTACGTCGAATACACCGAGAAGCATCCCGTCTACCGCCCCGGCGAGCTCTCCAATCCTGCCTGGAACGCTCCGGGCGCTGGTCAGCTTCGGGCGATGGGACCCGGACAGGGATTCGGACCTTCCGATGCCTACTGTCCCCCCGGAATGCAATAACGCCTGACAGGACATGCGATCCACTCAGCCCGGATGCCTGGTGCATACGGGCTGAGTCCCTTACATCGCAAGCAGGCTGAATCAGTTGAACACGCTGGGCACACTCGCCCCGCACACACGTCGGACCTGATCGTCAACGGCACTTATCCCAAAGGCGAATTATCGTGAACCGGATCTCGTTGATCCTCTGGCTCTCACTGATTGCCACACTGACGATGCCGGTACTGAAAGTCTCGGCACAGCAGTACCCTGCCGTGGGTGGGCGTCAGTTTCCACTCAATCAAATGACGCCACCTGGAACTTACGCCCAATGGGCGATGAACGTGGGTCGGGGAACACCTGAATACTTCCAGCCCGTTCGCGTCTCATTACCCACATCGGGAACTGTGACGTTCTACGAAGGTGCACAGCACCGCTCGTACGACGCCATCGCCCCGGCTCAGGTGAGCCTCGTCGTGGGGCATGTTTACCGACTTCGCATCCACGACATGCCTGAGTTCCCTGGAATCGACTTTTATCCCTCGATCGAACTCGTCGACCGGCTTCACCCCCCGAACTGTAATGTCGAAGACTTCCCGATCGAATTCGAACTGACGCTGGAAGAACTCGAATGGGCCGCGAACGGACGCCTTGTCACAAAGGTTGTCTACCTTGAGCAACCTGACCGGGTTCCCCCCTCAGTCCTGGACGCTCAGCCCCGTATTACGACCATCGAACCCTCGCGTAATGCCTTGGCGGAAGCGGACCTGCTAGGACGTCCCATGGCGATTGTCCGGCTTGGTGGCCGAACCCCAGACCCAAACCAGCCTGATCCGACGTTCTTCGGTCCTGGCGGCCCCATCCGCATGCAGCAACCCGAGGTTCTCGCCGCCATGAAGGCCCGTCGAACCAACCAGGTGAAACGGCCCGCCAACGCGGGCGTCGTCTCGGTCAAGAAAGTCAAAGTCAGCCACAAAGAGACAGAAGCACGCAGCCATCTGGATTGAGGGCACAGGAAAATCCTGTCGCCTGATCGACGTACAACGGACAACAGAGTCACTTGAATCACACAGAACCCGGCTGCCTGAATCAGCGGCCCTGAGACAGGTCAATCGCGCTGATCTCTCATTACGGCCACGTTATGACTCAGCGCTGTTCACCCTTGATGGTTCCCACCATTCCGAACGAACTTGCCCACAACGCAATTAATGCAGGTCCTCGCATGATCTCGTTATCCCACCGATTCGGACGCACGCTGCTCGGCTGGAGCGCCGTCGGCCTTGCGCTCAGTTGCAGTGCCTGTGCAACGGGTCCTCACACCCGAACCGCCGCGGCGAGAAACAAGCCCGTGCAGGCGATCTATAACGAGGTATCAGAAGCTCCGTCCAGACAGGGCCTGGGATCCACAACCGCGAAGAGGGCTCATTCGACCGACATCCAGCAGCTCAGCCACAACCAGCCTGAAGTGGGTGTCGTGACGATTCGTAAGGCCCCTTCGGTCGACCATGTCAGCCATACGGAAATGACAGAGGCGAGCGTAAGGACTCAGTCTCCGGATGACGTGGAAGCGGCGGCATTCATTCATCGCCATCGCGGTCCACTCGGAGGGGCTCCCAGCGAGTACTGCGATCCCGCGGAAGCTCCATTCGATGTCGAATGTCTGCCGTGTGAGCCTCGCTGGGCTGCCGCGGGACCTCATCCCCTGGCACCGGGCATGACGGCCTGTGACGTATGCAATTTGCCCTCGCCGGAAAATTACGCGGACGAGTACCTGTGCGACGGAGGCGATCGTGAAATCCCCGTCCATTACGATGCACACTTCCGCCGTGGATTGGAAACCGAAGACACGATTCTGGAATACACGAACCGAGCGGGCTTTGAACGGATCAGACCGTCGAACCGCGTCTGCATCTACGCACCACGATTCGCCTCCGTTCGGACGGTCAGTCGCCCACACGAAGAATCTGTCACCGACGAAGTGGCCGGGGTCGGTGCACTCGCTTCTACCGGCGGGATGCATACTCGACTTCGCGCGGCCCACAGTGTGAAACGAGAGATGACCGGCCGAATTCATGTCCGTTCGCGAGCCAGTGGACTGGAAAGCGAAGCTCTGCAGGGAACCGTCTCGCAACTCCGCAGCCCGTCCGTGCATGACAAGCTGCTGAATGTGTACCAGTCGTTGACATTTGTCCGCTTCGGCAAGATTGAAGATTCGGACACCGCACGGTTGAACTACGGTATCCAGGCCGCCTCGCTCTGGACGCGTGAAGAGTACCCAGTCATTGAATCGAAAACCGACATGGCTCTGGAAGGGCACTTCGAACAGTCGACGGCCGTCTTCACAGCAATCGACGACCGCGAGTCACCTGAAGATCTGCGGATCGTCAAATTAGCAGACAAGAATACGGCGGTCTCCGGAGATGAAATCGAGTTCACCATCCGATACGACAATCTGGGAGGCAAGGAAGTCTACCATGTCCGCATCGTCGATAACCTGACGCCACGTCTCGAGTACATCGACGACAGTGCCACCTCGGACCGTGACGGTCGACTGGTCCTGCAGGACAACGGCGAAGGATCGCAGATCCTGGTCTGGGAATTGGACAAGCCTCTGCCTCCTCGCACGGGCGGGGTTGTCACCTTCAAGACCAAGGTCCGCTGATAACGGGGCCCGGGGGTTGCACCGGATGCGGTCAGCCAAACCTCATCCCCACACGAACTCCGTCAGACATGATGTCTCCAGCAAACCTGATATAATACCGAGGCCAGTCCGTTGAACACGGGCTGGCCTTTGTGTTGGAACCTCTGGTTGAACGAGTCAATCATGCTGCTCGCACAGAAGCCTGCTTCCGTCAACTGGGAATCGGTGGCGCTCGACCCTTCGGGACAACATGCACTCTGGGTCTGGTTCCGCCCACCCGCCATTCCCTATGGATTGATGCTTGTCGTTCCCGCCTCCCTGTTTTCGGACGCGCAGTTACTCGGCCAGTTG
>NZ_DASWWZ010000748.1:0-9564 GCF_036405755.1 Schlesneria sp. | reverse complement strand
GATGGAAGCGTTGTCTGCTCGAGCGGAAAGTGATGAGACTGCTCCGCAGGTAACCCTTGAAGATCTGTATCGCACTGCCGTCGAGACTCCGTCGGACATTAACGAACACTGTGACAAGCTCCGTCAACTCGCTGCCTGCTGCGAGACGGTCGTGGAATTCGGAATGCGTCGCGGCGTCAGTACGGTGGCGCTGCTGGCCGGTCAGCCCGCGAACTTCATCTCGGTCGACTTGATCGCCGATCCGATTGCGGAGTTACTGGCGGCCAACGCCTGGCGCACACGATTCGAGTTTCGGCTGGGTTCGTCCCTGAGCGTGACTATCCCCGAGTGTGACCTGCTGTTCATCGATACGCAGCACACCGCCCGGCAACTGCGCGGTGAACTGCGACGCCATGAATCACGAGTCCGTCACTGGATTGCGTTTCACGATACCGAGATCTTCGGCGAACGGGGTGACGATGGCGGACCGGGGCTGCTGGTGGCGCTGGAAGAATTTTTGACCGAGCACTCCGAATGGCAGCCGCTGTTTCATGCACAACACAACCACGGATTCACCATCATCGGCCGCGTCACCGCACCGCCACTTCCGTTTGAGGCATGCGATCCGATTCCCGAGCGGCTGAGCCTGGCCCGGTCAACCTGAGGCGGGCGATCCCGAGACTTCATTCTTTCTCGAAAGGTGACACGACTTGTCTCGATCGGGAATGAGTGAGATTCCGGATTTGCTGAGTTGGCACCGTAGCCGGTTCAGGGGCTGCACCGCCGACGACTGCAGAATGTTCGGTCACCACATGAAGAAACAACACGATGGACTGTTACCTGACTGTCTACGAGCAACTGACCTGGCCCCGGCAGATGGCGGAGGAATGCGTTCGTCTGGGGTTGTCGCCTGTGATTCTTGATCACGGCAGTACCTATCCGCCGCTGCTGAAGTGGCTGGATGAATGTCCGTACCCGGTGATCCGCGTTGCGCACAACGCGGGCTGTTATGGCTTCTGGTGGACAGGCCGCTATCGCGAGATGAGTTCTCAGTACATCGTTTCCGATTCGGATCTCGATCTGTCACAAGTCCCCGATGACGTCGTTGAGCGACTACAGCAGGCACTGGCCGAGAATCCGGATGTGGCGAAAGCGGGGCTCTCGCTGGAGATCGAGGATATCCCGGACACCTACCCCTTCCGTGAGCAGGTGATGGTTTGGGAGCGGCCGTACTGGACTGAAAAACGTTCCGGCGCATGGCGTGCGAACATCGGGGCCACGTTCGCCCTGTACGATCCAGCACGCCACGAGATGCTGGACGAGGATTTCTATTCCGCCGTGCGACTGGATCGGCCCTACACTGCCCGCCATTTGCCCTGGTATCTCGATTTCCAGCAGCTCGATCCAGAGCTCCGTTACTATTTTGATCGCTGTGACAACGTGGCTTACTGGGGCAGTCTGACGAAAAACTATCTGAAAGAGCTTGCTCCATGACGAACGCCGGCAAATGGGAAGTCTTTTTTCGGGGGGCGGATCCATTTCCCTTCGGGGCGGATACGACTTACCAGCTTGGGGCTGAGTTTCTGTCCGGATGTCGGGACGTTGAGGACTGGGGATGTGGAGCTCAGTGGTTTCGGCAGGTGATGAGCGGGATCAATCCCGATATTCGTGTCACCGGCCTGGATGGATCGGCGGGACTTTGTGACCGTGTGGTTGATCTGTGCGACTATGTTCCGACAGATCCACCCGATGGACTGATGATGCGCCATGTGCTCGAGCTGAACGCCGACTGGCGTACGATCCTTGACCAGGCACTGAAGTCGTTCACACACCGGATGGTGCTGATCCTTTACACGCCCATGGCGGACGAAGAAAAGTCCCTTTGCGAATACCTGTTTCCCGATGGAAGTTCCTGTGCTTATCTCGCGCTGCCGCAGCATGAACTGGAACAGATGTTTGAGCGGCATGGTTTGAGATATGTTCAGGAAGCGATTGCCATACCAGGCTCGCAGTTCGGTCACGAGACCCTCTACCGGATTTCGCGTCCGCAACGCATTTCGATCGAGGAAGGTGGCCCTGTCTCCACCGAGCGAGACCGGCCGGTGGGGACGGGGGGCGACTTGCCCTTTGTTTCCTGCGTATGTCCGACGTTTGGCCGGCCAGCACTGTTGGCGAATGCTCTTGCCTGTTATCTGGCTCAGGACTACCCGCTCGAGCGGCGGGAATTGATCGTGCTGGATGATGCGGGCCAGTACGGCTCACAGGCCGGGGAGGGATGGGAAGTCATCTCCGTTCCGCGACGTTTTCGATCGCTGCCCGAAAAGTACAACGCTCTGGCGGGCCTTGCGCGGGGGGATCTGATCGTCGTCTGGGAAGATGATGATCTCTATCTTCCCTGGCATATCTCCGCTCATGTTCGGGCGCTCGGTAGTGGTCTGGGATATTCCAAGCCCTCGCGAGTGCTGTCCAGCGGGACTGAGACTCTTCAAACGGAATCGGCGGTCGGACGCTTTCACGCGAGCATCGCGTTCAGGCGGCAATGGCTCGAACGAGTTCCCGGCTGGCCACTGACCAGGCGAGGTAATTTTGACCAGCAGTTCATGTCAAAACTCGCTCGACTGGGCCCGACTGCCGATCCGCTGGAAAGCGATCCGCCGTCTTACATTTTTCGCTGGGCGTCGACGGGGGACTATCACGGATCCGCCCTGATGGCCTCGCCGGAAGACGAGGGTTGGTATGGGCGAGTAGAGATTGCTTGTCAATCGGATTCACCGAGCCCTTTGCGGCCCTGTTTCGATAAGCATACGGTCAAATGCTTTGCCGAGCTGCAGATTCCTCTTCCACACCTGCACGAAACTTCCTCGCGACGTCCCTCGCCGGCCGGCTAAGAGGCGGGCCGGGTCCGAGGGATCCCCATTTTCTAAAGGTGTGTACGAAAGCACAGATTCGCCCTGTGTGGTATGGTATCTGACGACTGCCAAGCCGTTTGGCAGCGTTCGTATAAGTAACTCATCTTAGTAACTCATCAGGAATGCGAACTATGACGCCGAGTCAGCCCGGTATCACAACCGCGACCACGACGACAACGCCACGCCCTACGACAACGACTCCGCCACCGACTCCGCCACCGACGACGACAACACCAAGACCTACGACGACAACACCAAGACCTACGACCACGACGGGACGCTCTATCACGACAACCAATCAATAGCAATTCCCGAGGATCCGCAGGCCGACCACAACGCCGCCACCCTTAGCTGCCTGTTGAAAAAGTGGGACAGGCACCTTGAGCAATGCAGATCGCTCATTGTTCTCGAGCGGACTTCGGATCCATTCCCCTTTTTCAACAGCCTGTTTGGGGAGCTCCCCCTCGACTTCCAAGGAGTGCCGATCAGGATGTTCTCCCGGAAGTGAGCACCGAGCGTTCTCCTTCAGCCGATTTCCGTTCCGTAACAGGGACTCAGAAATTCTGTTAAGGCGACGACCTCTCCGTTCGCGGAAGCGCGCGGTGTGTGGTTTGGCTTCGACTTCACACGTCATTCCTGCGAGGTGAAGACCGGGACCAGCAGGTTGTCGACGGGGGCAAAGTCATCCGTCAGGATTTGTCCTTCAGACAAGGCGAGTACGGCGCTCATTTGACCGCTGAGAATTCGCTCGTTCGAACCGGGTGGGGTTTCCAGTGAGGCAAAGGGGCCTCCCGTCCAGTCGCCGGTGTCGTCGAGCGATTTAAGGTCGATGGGCTGCCGTGAGCAGACCATGACGAATGTGTCGCGACTGGCACTCGGCTGCTGATACGAGGTACTGAAAACGTAGACATTCGGAAACACGCTGGCCGCTGTCGCCACGTACCGCCCCAAAAATCGCCCCGCGATCTTCTGGCGTGATCGTTCGGCGACGGATTTCACTGCCTGGGCCCAGGGAGGATTCCCCGGATCGAGTTCGATCAACTGTTGTGCGATCTCAGGGGTGATAATTCCGCGAAATCCCAGTACTCGTTGATCTGCATCCGTGCGAAGAGTTTCCACGAATTCGAAGGGGGCGGGTGAGGGGGTCCAGGTTTGCTGTTTCTGGTTCGCAGGTTCTAACTGAGCAGGCAGTTTCCCGGCAAAGGGGAGACGCTTTCGGGACTGAGTCATCAATTGATTGATAGCGCGATTCCAGCCACTCCGTTCTTCCTCGATTTTGATCTCGGGCTGAAACCCTTTGGAGATTTCAAACTCGGTCGCAGGTTTGATGGCGTCCCAGAAGGCGTCCTTCAGAAAGCTCTCTTCATGCGCGGTCGGGGGGCGCTGGACCCGCAAACGGTAACGGTTGGAAAGGAGTTCCATCACCTCCAGCGGGGCGAATCGTTTCGTCGCGGGGATGTACTTGTCCCGTTTCGGTTCATCCCGCAGCACTCCGATCGGCAGACGGCCCTGATAATCTGCTTCGGCCTCATCTACCGTCCGACCGGGATATTCCGTACGGGGATAGATGTCGATGATGTTTGCCTGGAAGACACCCCGTTCATTCAGCAATTCGTACGTCTTCTGCTGAAACTCACGAGTGGTCAAATGCCAGGGAATACTGAAGTCATTGAACGCGTCGGCGTAGATAAAGTCATAGGTCACGGGAGCCTCAGACCTGCTGGCTCGTTCTCGATTGGCCCTGAGTGAATCGTCGACAAAGTTCCGCGCGTCGCCGATGATGGTCCGGATCCGCTGTTCCAGTTCGGGTGTCAGTCCCATTTCCTGAGTCACCGCGTAATGGACCGCTGGATCAAGTTCCGCGACATCAATGTGTGCGCTGCCGGGAAACTCTTTCAGAAACCAGCGAGGGAAGATGAATCCGCCTCCCCCGTAAAAGCACGCAGAACTGCGACGTGATTCCCGTATGAGCCGGGTAATTTCGTTGTACCACCGGGCCGACGGCGTCATGGCGATTAGCTGGTCTCGTGCCGCGTGAGAAATCGGTTCATAGGCGATGAGGACTTCCAGCGATTCGTCATGGCGCAGTATGGCGTTGAACTCGGGAGGAAGAATGATTCCCTCTGGAAGTCCTTTCAGATTCACAGAGGAAAAGCCCCCCCAGAGCGGCTTGTTTGTTTCCGTATGCAGCCATTCGATCGCTTTCCAGTATTCCGCCTCCGGGGCCAGTGCCAGTAGCTTCTCAAAGACCCCCATCGTGGGTTTTGCGATGTTCAGTGACTGACCCGTTTCATCCAGATGCACATCCTCGGGCAGGTCTGCGGGGGACAGGTTGAGGCCCTCCAGACCTTTCAGTGGCAGTGACAGGCTTTCGAATGTCGGGGGGGCTGCAGCCCTCTTCGTGACGGCGGCGTAGATGCGTTCGTATTCATAGTGGAGTGACGTGGGATCCCCCGGGTCGTAGTAGCTGTGGATCAGCTTGTCGAGCTTCAGCATTTTAACGGGCCGCTCGTTGACCACCGTATCGTTGACCAGGATGTCGAAGTAATTGCTTTCATCGTGATACTTGTTCAGCGGATCGTCACGAAGTCGCAGCAGCAGTCCCACTTCATGGAATTTCTCACCGACATAACGTCCGTACTCAAGCCATGATTCCTGGGCAGAAACGGCTTCGAGTCGGGGCTTTGTCATCGTCAGACATTTTCCGACGGTGAGGCCCACCGAGCCCATTGCGCTGTTATTACAGGTGGCAAACAACATGGTCCATCCCAGAAGTTGCAGCCAGCCCAGCAGGACGGCCGTGCGAAACCCCCGACCTGCGCCGACAACAATCACCGCCAGGATCGCGAGTGTGGTTGCAGTCAGCCCGATGATGGAGCGGGTTCCCCAGACATCGATCAGGTAGAAGCCCGTCAGAAACGTCCCGACGATCGATCCCAGGGCTCCCCAGGCATAGACGTTTCCCACGGTCGAGCCCGTCTTCGTGCTGCGGTCGATGGCCATGCTGGCGACCAGCGGAGATGTCGCACCGAGGGCGAGCGCCGGGACCAGGAAGATCAATGCTACCACCGTAACGATCCAGGCGGGCCAACTGAATGAATCCGGTCGCGGGATGGTCCCGACAATCTGATCCAGCCAGAGGACGGTTCCGCAGGAGACACTTCCCAGCAGATACATCCAGGCCAGGGCTCGCTTGCGATCGAATCGATCCGCCATCCAGCCACCCAGCCAGTTCCCGAAGGTGATCCCGGCCAGCACGACGCCGATGACAGAGGTCCATGTGTAAAGTGATGAACCGACGTGCTTGCCGATCAGGCGCGAAGCAGTCAGTTCCAGCGTCATCACGCAGACACTGGTCACAAAGACCAGTGCATTGAAGCCAATCATCTCCATGACGTTGGATGGTTTCGGTTTGGCAAATTTCCTGGGAGTGGGTAGTTCAACGGGGGGAGGGGGCTGAATCTCTCCCTTGGGAATGGGAGATTCTGTTGCCAGACGGTAGGTCAATTCGGGTTCGTTTTCGGGACCTGGCTCGCCCGAAGTCGATGGTGAACTCATGAACTCAATTTCCGAAAGTGGACCGTAATTGTGAAAGGGGTGTCATGATAAACATTCCAATCACGAACTTCCCACCCGGGCGGGGAAAGTGACCAGCCCCGGAGATTGTTCTGCGATCCACTGGAGCCTACCGGGTTCCAGTCGTCCCGGCCGTGCGTCGGCAACATGAGCTGCGAAAGCCGTTTGCCTTCTGCATTGACCCGCTTCTTTTGCCTACTGTGGAGAACGTAGTCGTGATCTCCCCGCAGGAAGGGAGCGTCGACTCCTGCACCGATAACAACGGGACATGGATCTGTTTGAACGAGATTCCGATCAGGTCAGCAGTGCCGTGCAGCAGCAGCCTGCGACGTGGATGTCGAAAAGCGGAGAGTTTGACGCTGAAAGCAGTCAGGCGTCGCCCACTGCGAAAAGCAGAGGGGCGACGCCTGATGAGATATTGTCGGTGGGTTGTTGTCTGCCGACTTCAAACGCCGACTTCGTGAGCGATCAGGTCTTCGTAGGTCTCACGGCGGCGGATGACGGTGACATTACTCCCATCGACCAGCAGTTCCGTGGCGCGGGGGCGGGTGTTGTAGTTGCTGCTCATCGTGCTGCCGTAGGCTCCGGCGCTGAACGTGGCGAACAGATCTCCCCGTTTGAGCGGTGGCAGGTACCGGTCCTTGGCGAAGTAGTCACTGGATTCGCAGATCGGTCCCACGACGTCGGTCTTTTCGCACCCTTCGATCGGGTCTTCCACGTTTTCGGGCATCGGGACCAGCGGTTTTACCGGCCAGACGCGGTGGAATGAATCGTACATCGCAGGTCGGACCAGGTCGTTCATCGCTCCGTCCTGAATGACGAAGAACTTGCCCCCTTCGCGTTTCGTGAAGACAACTCGGCTGACCAGGACGCATGAGTTTCCGACGACGAATCGGCCTGGTTCCAGAGCGAGTCGGCATTTGGCTTTGACGATCGAAGGAACGATGACATCCGCGTAGGCAGATGCCGGAAGCCCTTCATTTCCGCGGTAACTGATGCCGAAGCCGCCACCCAGGTTGATCCAGTTGATGTCGTGTCCGTCAGCACGAAGCTGTTCCACGACTTCAATGGCCTTCTTGCCCGCAGCTTCATACGGGTCGGTGGTGAGAATCGGGGAACCCAGATGCATGTGGATTCCCTTGAGTGCCAATCGCTTATCTTTCAGGACTTTGGCGGCCAGTTCGCGGAACCGCTCAATGTCCATTCCGAACTTGTTTCCCTTTTTCCCGGTCGTCGTTTTGGAGTGCGTCTTCGCGTCGATATCCGGATTGAGTCGCAGGACGACTCGACCGACTTTGCCCATCGAAGAAGCCACTTCGGCAATCGCGTCGAGTTCCTGTTCGCTCTCGACGTCGAACATCAGGATGTCGTTTTCAAGGGCGAAGCGGATCTCTTCGTCGGTTTTCCCCACGCCGGCGAACACGACCTTGGACGTATCGCCACCCGCTGCCTTAACCCGGTACAACTCACCGCCAGAGACGACGTCGAAGCTGCATCCGGCATCCCGGACGACCTTCAGAATGCCAAGCGTCGAGTTGGCTTTCACCGAATAGCAGATCACGGGATCGACGGCAGCAAATGCGGTCTGGATCTGGTTAAGCTGCCCAAGAATGAACGACTTGGAGTAAACCCAAAGTGGCGTACCATATTGTTCAGCCAACTTCGCCACGGGGACATCTTCACAATAAAGTTCGCCGTCGCGATAGTTAAATGCCTGCATAGATCAACCTCTTCCAGTCGGTCAGCATCCCGCCCGATGCGTGAGGGGGGATGTGAAATTACCATCGAGCTTTAATTCAACAAACGGGTTGTGATCCGTGAAAGCGGATCACAACCCGTCCTGTCGCAAATCGGATTGGGTTTCTTCTTTCGGACAGCCACTGCATGAATGCGGTGGTGTCACGAAGAGGAAATATTATTTCTTGAAGTGCTTCGCCAGCAGTTCGGCGATCTGAACGGCATTCGTGGCGGCACCCTTTCGCAGGTTGTCGCTCACGCACCAGAAATTCAATCCGTTCGGGTTGGTCAGATCCTTGCGGATACGTCCGATGTAAACCAGATCGCTGCCGGTCGATGTATGGGGCATCGGGTAGCCCCCCTGCACTTCGTCGTCCTGAACGCACAGGCCAGGGAACGCACTGAAGAGCTGCTTCGCTTCTTCCACCGAGACGGGGCGCTCGGTTTCGACCAGAATTGTTTCGCTGTGGCAGTTGGCGACAGGGATACGAACGCACGTCGCGGAAACGAGAATGGATTCATCGCCGAGAATCTTGCGAGTCTCGTAGACCATCTTCATTTCTTCGCTGGTGTAGCCCTGCTCTTTGAAACCACCGATCTGAGGAATAGCATTGAATGCAATGGGGGATTTGAAGACTTTATGCTCGTAACTCGCTCCGGCGAGATTGGCCCGGGTTCCCTCGATCAGATCTTCCGTCCCTTGAAGTCCGGCGCCGCTGACAGCCTGGTATGTACTGACGATGACTCGTTTGACCTTTGCGGCATCGTGCAGGGGCTTCAGAGCCATGACCATCTGGGTCGTTGAGCAGTTCGGGCTCGAGATAATCCCCTGGGCGTTCAGAGCGTCCTGTGGGTTGATTTCGGGGATTACCAGAGCGACATCCGGGTGCATCCGGAAGAATCCCGATTCGTCGATCACCTTACAGCCTGCCGCGACGGCGTGGGGCAGATATTCCGCCGCCACTTCGTCAGGTGTACTGGCGATCACAACGTCCACCCCTTTGAAGGCGGCGGGCTCAAGCAACTCAACCGTGTACTCACGTCCTTTGAATTTCAGTTTGGAACCGGCACTTCGCGACGAAGCCAGAAACCGATAGGTTTCGGCCAGCATCGGTCGTTCTTCGAGAAGCTCCAACATGATGCGACCCACTGCACCGGTCGCACCAACCATCGCCATCGTTCCAAACACGGTGTCTTGTTCCTGGAATAGGGGTTTTAACTTTAATTTCGCGGACGGTCAGAGCCCGGCCGGACGATTATAGCAGCGGAACATCTTACTTTCTCAGGGAAATCCGCCGCAATCATCTCCTGAGTCTTCAGACGTTCCGGCCGGTTTTCGATTTACTCTCGGCATTTCGCGGGC
>NZ_DASWWZ010000747.1:0-8549 GCF_036405755.1 Schlesneria sp. | reverse complement strand
GGGGAATTTCAGGCACGAAATTGTCTGTCAGCAACGTCGCAGGCAACAAGGAGGAGTCAGCCCGAGACAAGATCGGTTTTGATTTCCGGCGCCGTCAGGTCGAGTTTCGCTTCTGATTTGTTCGGGAGTGGTTGGTTTTGAGTCTTACGTGAATCCAGATAGATCTCAACAAGATTGGTTACCGGTCCGACAATGAATAACGCGTGGTAGAGAGAATGAACATCTCGGAACGCGATTCTCAGGAATGTTTCCATGACCGCCACGAGGATGGCAACAGCTGTCTGACTTTTCCAGCCCCGTGTCGTGGTTTTTGGGTCTGTGATCATGAAGAAGATATACAACTGGAACATGGGGCTGGTGATCGGGGCGATCTCTGCCTGCCATGGATGACCCGTGATGTAACTTCTCAGGAACGCCAGCGGAACAAAGGCTGCGATGAAAGCCGCCGGGATATGGAAGCGGCCCAGCCGATACATGATCAGGCCACCCAGAATCCAGATCGTCAGGACGGCGATACCATTGTTTCCCGCCTGGACCGTCAGACTTGCAACATGTGCGGGGGCCAGAAAGAGCATCATCGTGACGCCGAAGTTCGTCGGATTCCATAGGTGTCTGTTACCAATCCGCAGTACATATTTTGATGTGATTGAGATCAAGCTGCACAGCACGAAAGGCCACAGCAAAGAGGACTTAATCAGAATTCCCGCACTGATCCCCGAGATATACGCACTTGCCAAGTGAGGCCATTTGCCCCAGAAAAAACGTCCCAGTACAAGCTCGCACACAATCGTCGTGGCGATGGCCAGGAACGTGGGCGAATACTCCATAATCGCGCCCCCACTGGCTGCGACCAGCCATGGCGGGGCGGGATGATTCTCGAGAATACTGAATACGGCATCTCCGACTGCAAGAATGCAAGTGATCAGCAGAGGGGCCTGGAACCGCATGTCACGCGAAATCAATCGCCACCAGACCGCCAGCAGCACGGCCAGCAGCATGATCACGGCAATGACACGAGGTGCAATCGGATCAAGGGGGTAGCCGGTCAGTTGAGCGAAGACCTCGCCCACCCGGGTCCCGATAATTCCCACATTCCAGTAGTAGCCCGCCACGAGCACAATCGTGGCCAGGACCCGTGCGGCGAATGCAGGCCAACCTGGGGCTTCACATGTTTGAGGTTTAGGCTGCGTGATGGGGCGGGTTTCGCTGCTCATTTTGCAGCCTCCTTCGAATCAATCTCACGGACGAGGTGCACCACACCCGTTTCCGGAGCATCGATTTGTGTTGTGCGGCCTGATGGCCATTTAATTCGAACCTCTTTCAACTTTGCCTGTTCGCCGAGACCGAAATGAACGCGCGACATGCTCTGAGAAGCATAGGCGTCGCCAGCGGTGGTGACTTGTGACTGCTGACGCGTCGTTCCTTCCTGCCCTTGAACCCAATGCAGGGTGACTGTCGCACCGACGCCGCCGCGATTGCTCCATCCCTGCTCATTGCCTGGTCGAGCACCTCCCTCAAGGTGGAACTGCACCCAGTCTCGACCCGGCGAAATCGTATTGCGGTAGAAGAGCACCGGACCTTGTTGATTGGCGATGGCAACGTCGAGGATCCCTCGGTTGGAGAAGTCACTGAAAACGACGGCTCGACCGTCGTAGACGTCAGTGACTCCCACTGCGGCAGCGATATCCGTGAAGTCCCCCCCTTTGTTGAGCCACACACACTTCGGCTGGTAGCCGGACAGACTTTGCTCGCCGATGGGGGGCCAGTAAGTCGCTTCGCCGATCAGGCCTTTCAGCCCGCCTGCAATCTTTCCGTAGTCATACCAGTAGCTTTTCCCTTTGCTGGCCGAGATATAGCCATTGGTCAGGTACAGGTCGAGCCAGCCGTCGTTGTTCAGGTCTCCAAACTTAGCGCCCCAACTCCAGCCTCCCCGCTCGACGTTAACGGCACTGGCTTGATTGAGGAAGCGGGGGGCACCGCGGGTGCTTTCACCTGTGGGAACCCAGAGATTGTTTCCTTGAACCAGATTTCCAGGCTCGGTGATGTTCGTGATGTACAGGGCCTGTTGCCCGTCATTGAAGATGTCACCCAGCCCGACACTCATCCCACTTTTGGGAGTCACGCCGATACCCGTTTCGTAGCCGATTTCCTCGAATCGCTTACCCTCACGGTTGGCATAAAATTCTGAGACCCCGTAATCATTTGCCAGGATGAGGTCCGGATAACCGGTGCCGCAGATGTCTGCTGCCACGACACCTAACGTCCAGCGAGTACTCTGGATTCCCATTTCACTAGTGACATCCTGGAATTTCCCGTCACCGAGGTTGCGCAGCAGATATTTTCGTCCTCCATTGCGGGCGTATTCGAATGATTCGGGCATAATTTGCGTGGTCTTGAGGTTCCATAGATCCACCTCTTCAGACCAGTAACCGGCCAGGAACAGGTCGAGCCGACCGTCGCGATCGTAGTCGAACCAGCACGCGGCGTTTGCGTTGACCCAAGCGGGCATACCAGATCCCTCGGTCGCTCGGACGAAGCCTTTGCCCTCGTTATTTCGAAATAGTTCCGGGCGACCCCACTTGTAGACGAACAGGTCGACATAGCCATCGTTGTCATAGTCGGCAGCGAGTGAGCCCATGGAGGCACCCGTTCCCGGCTGGTTCAAGTCAGCGACACCCAGACTGGATGCAACGTCTTCAAATGTGCCGTCTCCGCGGTTTCGAAAGAGTGCGTTTTGGCTGCCCGCTTTACTCGATACGACGTAGAGGTCATCGTAACGATCGTTATCAAAATCAAAGACCGTCGCTGCAGCCCCCATTGCGTTCACAATGGGCATGATGTGAGACAGCTTGGGATCAAGTTCGGCCGCGTCGTGCCGGAATGAGATACCGACTTGCTCCGCAGCCTCAGTCAGGCAGAAGCCATAACGGCGGAGTGCCTCGGCTTCTTCCAGCGTGGCCGCTGACGAAGATGTGTTCCCTGTGAGTCGGGCCCAGGGTTGAGACCGGTTTCCATCAGACCCACGGAACGCCACCCATCCCAGCATTCCCAGGAAGAGCACGGTGATCACAATTTGCTTAAAGGATTGACTCACTGCTTCCCTCCTTTCTTGCTTTGCCGAGGATGTTTGAAGTGACGCAGCCCTTGTTCGAAGACTTGAGGTGTCACATATCGAGTGTGGTACTGCTGCCAGTCCTCAGGGTGTCGCTGATAAACGGGATCATTTTCGAGCTGCCCGGGTGGAGTGTCATAGCCAGGCATATCGTGCGCAGGTAACGGAAGTACGGTTTTTCCAAAGCGTGTGTTGAAGTCACCGTCTTTGACCCACCCGTCAGCGATCCATACGTAATTTCGCTTCCAACCCGCAGGTGGATCTGGGGGGGCGTCGAAAAATAGTGTCATTTCATCGCCCGCGTTCATAATAACATATCGGTCGTCGATCACCTTCAGCAATTCGTCAATCTCGCCATATCGAGTGTGATATCCGATCAGGTCCCGCCACGATTGGCCTCGAGAGACGATCTGATCGTAATGAGGAAGTTCAGGCGAGCTGGGATTTGCCTGAGTCATTGCCAGGATTCCTCGATAATTGAGTGAAGCGCTCGTGGGGGTGAGAGTCTGACGACGTTCGGGAGACGATTCGTACCCTTGAGCGACCCGCAAAGAATCCCAATAGATCTCCAGATTGGTCCGCAGGCGGAACCGGCGCGGTGGCACGCTCGCCTCGCCGACGAGGCCATCCAGCCGAAGCAGAATCGTCTTGTTCTTTCCTGTTGGAAATCCGATCTGATCACGAACAACGCGCCACTCCCCGTTGTCGTCAGGCACTTCGATCGCCAGACCTTGTGGTTTGGCATGCTGTCCCTGTTCGATGGCATAGTTGACCGAACTGTCCGTCGGGTGCATCCAACCACGAGCCACCAGCCAGACAGGTCCTTCCGTCGGGGTGTCGTCGCCAAGTTCAATCTCAACCCAGTGATCGGCAGCGACTCCCTGATACTGGCCACGCTGAAGATGATCGAAATAGACGCCGTCGTTGGCTTGCAGGTCCGCGGTTGCATCACGGCCCTGATCATCCGTCACGCGCGCCACATTGACCGGGGGGGATGTCAGAATGAGATTCGGCTCGGTCGGCTGCATGAAGAAACGTTCGTCGACGAACATTTCCGAGTTCTCCGGATGGTCGACCACCATCAGGGCCAGGTAATCGAAAAAGTGGGTCTCCCAGAGGTTGGCATTCACTCGCAATTCATACTGACCATTCTGAACGCCCAGCAGGTTGCCGGGGACTTTCACCCAATCCGTCGTTTGCAGGAATCCCCCCTTGTCCGAGGCATTGATATACATCCCCAGCGGGGTACTCCACATGAAGTCTGTGACAAATTCAATTTGATCGCCATTTCGAGCGAACAGAAATGGACAGGATCCCTTCAGCCGCTGCTGAGCAACAACCGTCTGGTTAATCGCGGAATTGAACTCAAACTGGATCGTGCCGTTGGGCCATTGAATCTTGACCACCTCGGCCTGAGGTCGATCGCCCAGTCCAACGTGTACCGCAGGGGATTGAATCGGAACTTTGACGACGTGCGTCCCGGCTCGAACTTCAACGTCACCGCCGATCGCGAAGGAATTGATGCGGTTGTCTCCCTTCCCTTCCGGGCTGGCATGAGGCCGAACGGTCAGCCAGTGATACTGGTATCGACCGCTACTGCGCAATCGAACTGGATGCCCATTCTCGTCCAGTCCGAGCAAGGCGAGTCGGCCAGTTCCATCGAGATCCGCGGCAGCCATTATTCGCGGAGGAAGGTCATTTGTCAGTAAGTGTACATTTCCATTGCCCGTTCCCAGCCACAACGTACTCGTCTGACTGTCACTGACGACGAAATCGAGGACACCGTTATTATCGAGGTCGGCCAAAAGCAGTTGCGGGAATTGATCGGGAATAGAGGTCGGTTTCCCGTCCAAGCGAGTGATTTCTCTGATCTGCCATTCGGCCTGCTTATGGCGATCTGAGAAGGCCAGCAGCGTTCCGTCATCCCGAAGAGCGATGATGTCGAAAATGCCGTCGTCCGTCACATCACCGACCGAGATTGTCAGGTACTTGCCTGCCGGCGGTGGCGTCAACCAGGCCTTGAATTGACCGGACCGATCGTTCGAAAAGACTCGCAAGGTGCCGTTAGAGTCGACCAGTCCCGCATCCGGGGCTCCGTCGTGGTCGAAGTCGGCCCAAGTGAAGATCATGGGACCCGAGAGTTCATTAAAGATTGTCTGAGATGTCCAGGTTCCGTCGAAATTATTGCGCAGGAACAGGGGTGGGCCGGTATTGCTGGAGATGAGTAAGTCGACATCACCATCAAGGTCGACGTCAGCGGCCAGTGCTGAAAAGTTTGCGGCGTTCAGTTCGATTTCTGGCAGGCCCGTCTTGCTCGTGACGTCGACCCAGGTGGTCGCGTTCTCCTGCTGGAAAAATCTCATTCCCCCTGAACCAGTCACAAGCAGATCCGTTTTCTGGTCATTGTTCCAGTCGATTGGCACCAGTCCTGTACTCGAAACGGGAATCGAGGGGAGTACCCCATCGTCTCCAATCCGTCGGACTTCCTTTTCGTTTGCCACAAAGATGACCGGTAATCCTTCAGTGGACAGCCAGACGGGTTGCAGAGCAGACCACCGTCCCTCTGGAGTACCGGAGGTGTCGGAAGCCGTAAACTTCAAGTCGGGATCGTAGGGAGCGGGCGAGTGCTGAAGTGCCGGAATTGTGCGAAAGCTTTGAAGTGAAGTTCCCGCCAATTCGTCTTTTGGCTGGACCTCAGCAACGTCAGTCACGTACCTCGGCTCGGCCTTCAGCACGTTATCAAATCGGAGCAGTCGTGGGACAAGCGTTGGCCCGAGAGTGCCAGCCAAAAGGGGCTGAATGTCGTTCCATTCTCGCCGGGTCCGGTCCAGCCATTTGGGACACAGGTCGTTGAATCGGACGACCGTGTCGTCCACGACCTTTCGGTCAGCGGCTCGCACAGCTTTGCGAAGCCGGTCAATCAGCACTCGTAAATTTTGAGGGTTTTCCGCGAGAATCCCATCCAGGAGTTTTCGATATTCCTCGTCGCTATCAAGTTCCTGTTCCTGCTCAACAATCTGGGCGAGAAGATACAGGGCCTTCACATCCGTTGGATCCTGGCTCAATGCCTGGCGAAGATGTTTCTTCGCCTCGGTGAACTGACCTTGCCGCTGTCGGAGCAGACCGAGCAGTTTCTGAATTTCAGGGTCATTCGGTTGAAGTTTGTCAGCACGCTCAAGATCGCTTGCCGCTTCTTCCATTCGTCCCGTTCGTAGATATAACAAGCCACGGTTGGCCCAGGCTGCGGGTTCACTGGGAATGAGGGTCACTGCACGGGTCAAATTGGGTTCAGCGGTCTGTGGCAGGTCAGCATCCAGTGCTGCGACGCCGAGTTGAAACGCGCGAACATATTCTTCGTACTCGGGGGGGCGTGCGGGTGCTGGTTTCGTCTTGTTCCAGAACAGGAATCCGACGCCAGCAATGAGCAGCGTCAAAATGCCAAGTAAAACGAATCGCGGACGAGGGTCATGCGAAGTCGGGGGCGGACTCAAATCCATGGTTGTCGTCGGGGACCTCTCGTATGAAGTTGCCGAAAGGCAGCAAAACCCCAGGCCAGATGGGCTGGCGAGTGATTGTCGTGCGGGTTGTCAGTAAAACGGATTCCTTAGATCCTACCCCGCAACGACGTGCCTCGAAAGAGTCACGAAGGGCATCGTAGTGCGATGGTGAATGCCGTTCAGATGAGTTGGCCTTGACCTGAGCAGGACAGGGGGGCCCGCAGCAGCTTCAGTCGACGAATGTGCATTGTCTGCCATGCGAGTTTGGTGGATCAGTGCCGCGAGAATCAGGATCTTCGTTTGAGTTGGGCGGGGATTCCGTACTTTGGTGCAAGCGTGATTTGCGGATTCACGTCAATCCTGGCATTTGGAAGCAAGGTAAAGTGATACTTTTGCCCCACCGTGGCCAGCAGAATTGCCGCTTCCATCATCGCGAAAGTGTTGCCGATACAAATTCGGGGGCCGCCGCCAAACGGAAAATAAGCATACTTTGGGATACGTTTGGCGAGTCCGTCTTCCCAGCGCTCGGGCTGGAACTGGTCTGGGTTTGAGAACCATCTGGCGTCGCGGTGATTAACCCACTGGCTGATGAAGACCGTGTAACCCTTTCTCACGCGGTATCCCCCGAGTTCCATATCACGAGTCGCCTCTCGACCGATGAGATAGACCGGCGGATACACGCGCATCGCTTCCGTGATGACTGCATCGGTGTAGGGCATCCTGGACAGATCCTCGGATGTCGGTGGTCTGCCTCCGAGCACGCGTTGCCACTCTTCGACGAGCTTGCGTTCGACTTCGGGGTGTTGTGAGATCAGGTACCAGCTCCACGACAGCGTTAACGAGGTTGTCTCGTGTCCTGCCAAATAGAGCGTCATCAATTCGTCGCGCAATTGCTTGTGCGACATCCGCGTCCCATCTTCATCCTGGGCTGAGACAAGTCTCGAAAGCAGATCGTCACCAGAGTGTCCTCGTAAACGACCTGCCTCAATGTAGCCGTCCACAACTGAGAATAGCTCTTTGACGGCATGATTCAGTTTGCGATTCGATCCGACCGGAAGCCAGCGAGGGGGTTTGAGCAGGGTTCGGATTCGGATACTCATCAGGTCGAAGGCGATTCGCAATGGTTCCGTGAACCGGGCGCGATCACCCGGATCGTCCAGTCCAAAGAGAGTTTTCAGCGCGATTGCGCTGGTCAGTGAAGTGAATTCTGCGTGGATGTCCACTTCAGCCCCTGGCTTCCATTTCGCCAGCATGGCCTCCGTCAAGTCAGACATGATCGGGGCATAGGACTGAACACGCTGCTTCAGAAACGCGGGTTGACTGAGTCTGCGCTGCCGCAACCAGAGTTCCCCTTCACTGGTCACCAGACCATTTCCGAGCACCGGCTTGTACGAACGGGCTCCGAAATGCTTGATGTAGTGCTTCGCCTGCGCCACCAGGACTTCTTCTATCAGATCCGGGTTGCTGATGAGAAAGATTCGCCGGGTGCCAAATCGAATACTGGCGACATCACCATAGTCATGGGCAAGCTGGCGGAAGAAATCAAGACGTCCCTGAGTGAACTGGCGCAAGTTCCCACCAATCCACGTCCCTTTGGGGCCCGGTGGTAATGCGGTACTGGACATCTTTCAAATTCCTCCTTGTCACTTCGAATGCCTGTCCCGTGCGGAGTTGTTCGCCCCTCTCGCGTTCCCGCCCTTGCGTCCGAATGATTGACTCACGGCAGTCGGCATGGTGATGGCGACTGCGCTAAGACAATTGCACAGAAACCTGACGGTCGTTTCCGATCGGCAAGCAGATTTCTATAAGCATGGGAAGCGTAGTGGAACGATGAGGCACCGTGAAGGGCGTCGCTGACGACAGCGGTTTACGGGTGCCGTTCTGGAAGATGGGAAAGAGAGAAGGAGGGCGAAGTGATTCGGAGGCGAGGGTGAAAACGA
>NZ_DASWWZ010000746.1:0-11442 GCF_036405755.1 Schlesneria sp. | reverse complement strand
CTCGCTTCACTCGGCGGCTTTCTCATGCGCAAAGGCGATGGCGAACCCGGATGGATGACCCTTTGGAGGGGGACCGAACGACTTCTAATCGCACTGCAAACTCAAGATGCTCTCAGGAGAAAATGTGGGTAATGACAAGGTCCTGCTGTCAGGCCACCCCGCAAAAGTGCGTCGAACTCCAACATTCGGCTCGGGACGTGAACTCCTGTTCTTGTCGTGCGCAATTTGACGAAATGGGGACATCTCACGCATTGAGTGTTCTTGCCAACTGGGCCGCGATGTTCGAAGATTGCCGTGCTTGCACGACCGGTTTTGAAACTGCTTATCAACGAGACAATTCATGAACTGGAAAAGCCTGTTGAAATTGCTTGCCGTCATCCTGGCCGTCTCATTGAACGAGTGCCCGGCGGAAGAGGCCCACCGCAGCCCACTGGCTCTGGCGATCTCTCCCGATGGCACCGTCTTGATGACCGCAAACCAGTCATCAGGGACAGTGACTCTGGTTGACGTGACCGGGCAGCGTGTGCTCAGCGAGCTTCCAGTCGGTCGCCATCCCTTCGATGTGGTCTGGGTAAGTGATTCGTTCGCACTCGTCAGCCTGTTACATGACGATGCGGTGGCGGTCGTGAAGCGGGACGGTTCAGCGATCAGTCTTTTCAAGAAGTTTGCCGTGGGGGACGAACCGTCTGGTTTAGCCATGCTGCCTGACCGTAGCCGCGTATTTGTGGCCTTAGGTGGTGAAGATCAAGTTGCGGCGATTCAGGTAGAAGCCTTGATTTCGGCTGACTCACGCCACGAAGAGGTGGCCCAGGACCGACCGGTTTCACGAATTGACGTTGGCGGAATTCCCCGGACACTCGCGGTTTCTCCGGACGGGCGGTGGCTCGTTACGTTCTGTTCCGTTCCCTGCGAGGCGTTCGTGCACGATACCGCGACGCTGAACCAGATCAGTGCTCGCAAGATTTTCGATGGCGGCTTTAACCCCGGCAAACCTGTGATCACGGCGGACTCGCAACTCGTGCTGTTGCCGAGTGCCATCAACCGTGCGTTTTCGGTGACGGCAGGGATGATTGACATCGGCTGGGTGATTGACAACCGCCTGACGAAACTACCACTACCGGACGGAGAACCAGGTGATCAGAAGCAACTTGGCCTGGATATTCGCGGCAAGGCTGTGGGAGATGCAAACGCCGTCGCGCTGAGTCCTGATGGAAAGTACATCGCAGTGACGTGCGGTGGAACTCATGAGTTACTCGTACTGGAGTATCCCTCCATCCCCTGGCCCTCAGGTGATCCGGGCGATTTCCTGCCTGAAGTCTTGCGAAAAGATCCCTCTCGCTATCGACGGATTCCGCTCGGAGGTCGCCCTGTCGACGTTCAATTCCTGGACCAGCGACGTGTCATCGTTGCGAATCACCTTGGCGATTCCCTGCAGGTGGTGGATCTCGAGGCGGACCAGGTTGAGAATATCTCGCTGGGTGCGCCTGCGGAGATCAGTCTCGTCCGCCGGGGTGAGATCGCGTTCTACGACGCCAACTGGTCGATGCACTCCTGGTTCAGCTGTCATACTTGCCATACAGATGGTCACACTTCGGGGCAGGTGTTCGATACGCGAAACGATCGAACCTATGGCACCCCCAAGCTGATCCCCACGTTACGGGGGGTGGCAGAGACTGGGCCTTGGACCTGGCACGGCTGGCAGACAGATCTGAAAGACGCGATGCGCCGTTCCCTGATTGAAAGCATGAGTACCGAGCGGGAAATTGCTGACGAAGACGTGGCAGGGCTGGCTGCATACCTCAGCAGTGTGAGTCACCCGGAAAATCCCCGGGCCAATCACGATTCACCTGCCATCACCTTGGGACGCCAGCTGTTTGAAGGCCGGGCGGGCTGCGTACAGTGCCATTCGGGAAACAACTTTACGACACATGAGACCTTTGACGGTGCGGTTATCGACCCCAAGGATGCGAATAAGCTCTACAACCCGCCGTCACTGCGCGGGGTATCAGCTCGCCGGCGCTTCTTGCATACCGGAAAGGCGAGATCACTCGAACAGGTCCTGAAACAGTACCATCGACCTGAGGATGTCGTCGGTGAAGCACTCAATGACGAGGAAGTCACCGCGTTGGTCGAGTATTTGAAAACGCTGTAGTCAACGGCTTATCTGGCTGTGATTTCGCCCCCCGGCTTGACGGAGTTGTTCGCTGGTCGTCATGATTGGACAACTCTGCTTCGCCAGAGCCGTCGAAATTTTTGCGGCGATTTTGATCAAACTGGCAACAGTTCTTGTTCTGAGCGTTGCAAGGCGGATTAAGCCTCTCACCCCTTCACATCTCTTCCCTCGCGAAGTTCGGGTCAATCGATCGTGACCTTGAAATTCGCACTGGGTAACTCCATATAGATAATCCGTATTGATAAATGGAGTAGAGAATTCGGCTTCGCCGAACGAGTGCGGGTGGATGAGCCAGAGTCATCATCGAGTCATCTGTGAAGCGGTATCAGGAGGAGAACGTATCGATGTTAAAGCGTCTTGTTGCAGGAATGCTGGCTGTACTGCCCACATTGCTTTGTTTCACACTTCACGGAGCAGAAGCGTCCAAAGTTATGAAGATCACCACGATTGAAGGCATCAGTGAATACCGACTTGAGAACGGTCTGAAAGTTCTTTTATTTCCCGACCCATCGAAGCCGACAGTCACTGTCAATCTCACCGTTTTTGTGGGATCTCGCCATGAAGGATATGGCGAGGCAGGAATGGCACATCTGCTCGAACATATGCTGTTCAAGGGAACTCCGGATCATCCGAGTGTCCCCAAGGCGCTCCAGGCTCGCGGAGCCCAGTTCAACGGTACAACGTGGCTTGATCGCACGAACTATTACGAAACTCTTCCTGCCAACGATGACAACCTCGAGTTCGCGATTCGCCTCGAAGCGGATCGAATGATCAACAGTCATGTCAAGGGCGAAGATCTGACCTCGGAAATGACGGTCGTCCGGAATGAGTTTGAGCGGGGAGAAAATAACCCCCACAGCATTCTCGGTCAGCGGATCATGAGTGCCGCGTTCAACTGGCATAACTACGGTCAGGCGACGATCGGTAATCGTGCAGACATTGAGCGTGTTCCCGTCGAAAATCTTCGCGCGTTCTATCAGAAATACTATCAGCCAGATAACGCGATCTTGATCATCGCGGGAAGGTTCGAAGAGGCTCAGGCGCTGGAATACGTGGGGAAATACTTCGGGGCCATTCCGAAGCCTGAACGGAAACTCGATCAGACGTACACGGAAGAGCCACCCCAGGATGGCGAGCGGACGGTCACGCTTCGTCGCGTGGGTGACGTCAGCGTCGTGGGAGCTGTCTATCACATCCCGTCAGGTGGACATCCCGATTTCGCTGCGATCGATGTTCTGGAATCGGTCCTGACGATGACTCCGTCGGGTCGGCTGTACAAAGCCCTTGTCGAACAGAAGAAAGCAGCCAGTGTCTCCGGCGCCGCGTACGCTCTACACGATCCCGGTGTCTTGCGATTTATGGCGGAAGTGGCCAGTGGCAATACCCCTGAATCGGTGCTCGACGGACTGTTGGACACGCTTCAGTCGGTCATTGATCAAGGGGTCAAAGAAGAAGAAGTCGAACGCGCCAAGCAGCGATTGATGAAACAGCGTGAGCAAGAGGCGTCAGACTCTCAGCAGTTGGCCATTCACCTGAGCGAGTGGGCTGCACAAGGGGACTGGAGACTTTACTTCATCTACCGCGACCGTCTGGAACAGATTACGGTAAAGGATGTCAACACTGTTGCCCGCGCCTACCTCCAGCCCAACAACCGAACTGTTGGGATCTACTACCCGACGAAAGAGGCCGAGCGGACCGTGATTCCGTCTTCGCCAAATCTGGCAGAGATGATTGGTGATTACCAGGGGCGGTCTGATACGTCTGCCGGAGAAGCGTTTGATGTGGATCCCGCCAAGATCGAGGCTCGTACGAAACGGACTTCGATCGATGGAATCAAGGTCGCACTTCTCCCCAAGAAGACACGCGGTAATACCGTCTTCCTGCGGTTGAACCTTCGATATGGCGATGAACGGTCGCTGTTCGGGCTGGGGAAAGTCGCCGAGTTCCTGCCGTCGATGATGACAAAGGGAACGAAGCAACTGACACGGCAACAGTTGCAGGATCAGCTGGATAAGAATCTGGCCTCACTTGGCTCTTCCGGCTCGGCAGGCGATGCGACGTTTGTGATTCAAACCAAACGCAATAATCTTCCTGCGGTGATTGAACTGCTGCGACAAGTTCTGCGAGAACCGGTCTTTCCCGCCGCTGAACTCGATATCCTCAAGCAAGGGCATCGGGCCGATCTTGAACAGGGACTGACCAATCCACAGGACCTGGCACTGAAGGGAGTGAGACGTGCCCTGAATCCGTACCCCGTCGGCGATGTGCGCTACTATCCGACAGGCGAAGAAGAAATCGCTCTGACAGACGAAGTCGATATCCCCGCCGTCAAGAAGCTGTACTCCGATTTCCTCGGTTCGCATGCCGGGCAATTGGTTGTGGTTGGTGACTTCGATGAAGAAGAAACCATGAAAGCTTTGACGGGGATGCTGAAGGGGTGGAAGGCGAAGCAACCTTATGAGCGAATCGCTCGCACCAGCGATGTCGAAGTCAAGGCCGAGGTCATCAAGATCCTGACTCCCGATAAGGCGAACGCCTTTTACTTCGCGGGAGGAGTGCTGCCCCTGCGAGATGACAACCCGGACTATCCCGCCCTGCTGATTGGCAACTACGTCTTCGGTGCAGGTGCTTTGTCTTCTCGGTTGGGTGATCGGATTCGGCAGAAGGAAGGTCTCTCCTATGGCGTGGGATCGTCGCTTGCGGCGAGCTCTCTCGATACGCGAGCGACCATCACGATGTACGCGATCTATAATCCTGCGAATCTTGAAAAGATCGTGTCGGGGATTCACGAAGAACTGGAGCGACTTCTGAAAGAAGGGGTTACTCAGAAAGAACTGGATGATGCCCGGCGTGGTTTCCTTCAGAGTCAGGAAGTGATGCGGACAGAGGACGCCAGACTGGCTCAGATTCTCGAGTCGACTCTCCTTGCCGACCGAACCATGGAGTACTACACGACTCTTGAGTCGCGCATCAGCGAACTGACACCAGAAACAGTCCTTGAGACACTAAAGAAGCATATCGATCCGAAGTCGATTCTCACGGTGGTTGCAGGGGACTGGGAGGCGGCGAAGAAGAACGCCAAGTAACAGCTTGTTCTCCACCGCCGGAATAATCTTGTGCTCAGGTTCAATCGAATCTGGTCACTAAAACGGTGGGCGGAGCGATTCGGATCGAGTCGCGTAGGCCGGGTGCCGCCGAGTTGGGCAGGCACCCGGTTGTGCCGAACTCATGCATGGACAGAGAAACGTTGCTCTCGTTCTGGAGGCAGGGCAGGGTACCTGAAATCGATCTGAACGAGCGCCCCTTCGCATTGCATGATTACGCAGCAAGAGACACACTCAACGGATGAGGCGTACGGGCGAATGTTCGTGCGGCCGGGCAGTTTCCCCATACTGTCGTCTGCAACCATCGGATTGGGACGCACCTGATTTTCGGATAAAAGTTACTATGAAACGACGCTCACACATTCATAATTCGTCTCTTCGCGCCGGATTCACGCTGACGGAAGTGCTGCTCGTGCTGGCGATCCTCGGTGTCATCGCAGCCATGGTCATCCCGAACCTGATCGGTCAGCAGAAGGTCGCGATGATTCGGCAGACAAAAGTGAACATTTCCGGGTTTGAGCAGATCGCAAAGCAATATGCCATTGCCCACGACGGAGATTTCCCACCTGACGTCAATGCAATGCTTTCTCCTGGTCAGAGCGCGGATGGTAAGCCGCTCGCCCCATTCGCTGAAAAAATCCCCCGTGATGCCTGGAATCAAGCTCTCAATTACCAGTACCCGAACAGCAAGTCCTCGGTGGACAAACCCGCAATCTGGTCGTCGGGACCGAACAAGCAAAACGAAGACGGCTCGGGCGACGACATCAATAACTGGTCCGAATAGTCTGACGATTTGCGGTTGGACACACTATCCGTGCAGGATTCGTTGCCCGACCCGAATTTGACGAACAGCAGACAAGCCCATGTGCAGGTTATTCCGGAGGAATCCGGATCATCTGCACATGGGCTTTTTTCATTGCGTTTGACTTCCTGTGAGAGCGTCCCAAACGCGAACTGCTCTGGTGCAAGTCGCGTTTGTCGCAGTCGCATCCCTGTGAGTTCGCTGTCATGAGCACCCGCTATCGTTATCGTCTGCCCAAGCAAGGGGCGCGATCGACGGTAAAAGCATCGCTTGACGAAGCAGAAAATATTTCTGAATCGTCCGTCGATTCTGACGTTTTTCTTCGACTAAATGAGCAGGGATCCCATGCACTCGGGACGGACGTTACCCAGTCCTCCATTGTGCGGGACGATGAGATCGATGGCCTGAGGGATGACTGGAAGCGGGGAATTTCGCTTGGCTCGCCTTCAATCTGGCCGCGATCCGATGCGTCTCAACGATCCCGGTTGAACCTGGAAACGTCTTTCATTTCAGTCGAGGAAAAGAACATGAGCAGTAGTGTCCAGCCAATCCCAAAAGGTCGTGCAAGTCTGATTCCGCACATCGTGTGTGCCGGCGCTGCCGAGGCAATCGAGTTCTACAAGAAAGCGTTCGACGCGAAAGAACTCAGCCGCATGTCCTCTCCGGATGGTCGCCTGATGCACGCAGAACTGGAAATCGGCGGAAGCGTCGTATTCCTGGCGGATGACTTCCCGGAATACTGTAATGGGAAGTCAGAATCCCCTCTGTCACTGAAAGGGACTCCCGTCACACTGCATCGCTACGTTTCCGACTGTGACGTGGCGATTGCCCAAGCGGAAAAAGCGGGGGCAACAGTCCTCATGCACCCAGAGAACATGTTCTGGGGCGACCGTTATGGTGTGATCGTCGATCCATTCGGGCACAAATGGTCACTGGCAACGCATCAGCAGGATCTCACCCCGGAACAAGTTCGTGCCGGAATGTTCGAGGCCTTCGCACAGGCACCTCAGGCGCCCGCTTCGACCTGATGCACTTTGCCGGGATATCTGAGAGAGGGCCGAGCGGATTTTGACTTTGCTGCCGCAGGCTTTCCGCTCGTGCTCTTTCCAGTCCTGCATGCCTGCTGGTATTAATCAAAGGGGCATCGTTGGAATCACGGACAATTCACTGCATCCTGCGATCGACACGTGAATATGTGGCTCAGCCGTTTATGGTATTCTGAGGCCGCACCTTGTGTCACCGGTCCAGGAGTTCACGGCATGGCAGTTGGTAGTGATTTTACACGCGTTAAAGTGGGTGTCGTGGGGCTTGGTCGTTTTGGTCGACTCCACGCACTGACGCTGTCCGGATTAGCCGAAGCAGAACTGGTCGCTGTCGTGGCCCGTCGGCAGGAGCGTCTCGATCAGCTTCGCGGCGAGTTGCCCCAGGTACCAGGATGGCTTGATCTGGATCGCGCCATCGCCGAATCGGGGGCGGAGGCGTGGGTTGTCGCGTGTTCCACGAGCGAACATGTTTCAGTCACGAAGCGACTTTTACAAGCGGGGCGAACTGTTCTGCTGGAAAAGCCGATTTCATCAGATCTGTCAGAGGCGGAAAGCCTGATTCCTTACGTTAAGCCCAATTCTGCCAATTTAATGCTGGGGCACATTCTGCTCTTCAACAGCGAATTTCGGCAGCTGCGTGATGAAGTCCATCAGCGGGGGAAGCCGGCCTATATTGATAGCGTCCGTCATCGGCCCGCCTCGATCGTGAAAGATTTTCCGGGCGAGAACCCTCTGGTCGCAGCCATGATCCATGACTTGTACTCGGCTCAGGTACTGATGAATTCCGAGGAGCCGTCACGGTTTACGTGCCAGTTTCACCGAACTCCCGAAGGTGCCATTGATCTGGCATTGGCTCAATTGCAGTGGCCGAGTGGCACTCTGGCATCCATGGTCGCATCGTATCTCACCCCCGGTGGTATGGCGCCGCGAGGGTTTGATCGATTGGAAGTCTTTGGCAGCGGCTGGGTGGCGCGGATTTCCCCCAATCCCCGTCCCATTGAAGTCTGGGACGATCGGGCACACTGGCCGATGGCTCTGGAGATCCGAACTGATACCACAGGTCCGACGGGGATGATGGCAGAAGAACTGCGCTGTTTCTGTCGGGTTGCCGGCGGCAGAGAAGCCGTTCCTGCAGGAGCCACTTTTGAGGACGGGCTGCAGGTGCAGCGCTGGATGCACAATCTGGAAGCCGCGGGACTTTCTCGGGGGTGACTTCAGGTGGCACGTTGGCGACAGGAAAAGGTTTGAACACTTAAAAAAACACCGCATGAACTTTTGAAGGTTCATGCGGTGATGCTGAATCAGGCTGCTGAAACACCGCCACTTGGCGGTCGATCAGATCGAAATCCGATCAGGGATTCCAGTTCTGTGCATCGATCCATGTATCCGTGCGGAATGGAGAGGCGGGGAGACCGGCTCCGTTGGCCAGATTGGGTTCCGCAAGTTGGTGCCAGCCAAATCGAACCGCGACTGGCTTGGTCACTCCATCAGCGGTCACCACGACCGTTTCACCTTCGATCTTCGCAGTTGCTTTGACAAACTTCTTGTCGTCGCCAGCGATCGACCACCAGGAAAGTTCTTTCCCGTCCTGGGACTTCAAACCTGCAGCGTGCGTGAAGGTGACGATCGCTTTGTTGCCGTCAATCTTTACCGACTTGTAGAGTGGTCCAGAGAACTCAAGGTTCTGCTGACCGTAGGTGTTGGCAAGAGCCCACAGCGACAGTCTCCGGCCGACTTCCTGCTTATTGGGCGGATGAATGTCGTTCAGAGTTGTGATGTCGGTCAGGACCGCCATGCCAGTGTTCTTTACGGCCAAAGTTGCCGTTTGAGCTTCCCAGATTCCGGCCAGACGGGTTGGATCGCCGTCGTATTTAAACGGGGCAAGCTGTGCGAACAGGAACGGGAAATCGCGGTTACCCTCCTGATTCCAGACCGAGCGCCAGCCTTCGATCAAGCCTCGCTTCAAGTGATAGTACTGCATTCCCTGGCCATTGTTGGATTCACCTTGGTACCAGAGAAATCCACGAATCCCGAAGGGAGCGAGAGCGTGGATCATTCCGTTGTAGAGACCGGTGTACTGGTAGTTGCTGTTCAGGGGATGTCCTGGAGGGCCTTGTGGGACTGGTGGAACCGCCTCACCGGGCTTGGCTTCAGAAATCTGCTTGGTATAGGCCTTGATTGAGTTGGAGAAGTTAGCGAGCTGGTCGGCGTAGGCATTGACCATGTTCACCATGTCGTTTTTCTCAGCGGCCAGCTCAGGGATCGCGGTGTATCCGACAGGAGGAATCCATGGCTGAATTCGCGTCCCACCCCAGGCGGTCGTAATAAGACCGACAGGTACGTCGAGCTTCTGATGAATCTCGCGACCGAAGAAGTAGAGCACTGCGGACGAGCCAGCGACGGTTTCGGGAGAACATTCGACCCAGCGAGCGTTCACATGCTCAGAAGGTGTTCCAGCAGGAACAAGCGGAACGATGAACAGGCGGATCTTGGGAAACTTCGCATTGGCGATTTCCTGGACGCCATTGAGCGACGCACTGACAGGCCATTGCATGTTGGACTGGCCCGATCCGGCCCAGACTTCACCGATCAGGATGTTGGTGACCTTGATCTCATTCTTGCCTTTGACGGTCATTTCGAAAGGACCGCCGGCTGTCTTGATCGCAGGCAGCACCACCTTCCATTTCCCCGAGGCGTCTGCTTTGGTCGACTGACTGGCGTCGCCCAAGGTCACGGTCACTTCTTCGTTCGCAGCAGCCCAACCCCAGATCGGCAGAGGGATATCCTTCTGCAACACCATGTTGTTACTGATAATTTCCGGAAGCTGGACGTCCGCCCAACTGACTGAGGAACTCATCAGTAAGGCCACAATGGCCACCATCAGACGCGATCGCTCGTTCTTCATACTCAGTACTCTTCAGGTTTCGGTGGATGATTCGATGCCTGTTGCATCAGGATCGACGAATGGTAACGCAACCGTGTGGACTTTTTCAGTCATCGATCCTGAGAAATTTGAAAATGAAATTCGCAGTCGCAGGCGATTTTATGCGGTCGATTCGCACTGACGATTGCTCAATCGGACAAGACTGCTTCTCATCGACCACGTCAATGACCCTGGTTGACGTGGCCGGCCTGGTGGGAGCATTCGCTGCTCTCATTCCTTCATCGTTGTCTTTTAAAATCGATGAATCCAAGTTCGACATCGGTCCGAACCAGTTGGACTCGCAGTCTGCGACCGACATCCATTCCTTCCTGACCTGTGATCAGTCGGCCCTCGATCGGAGGGTGCAGGATTCTGACCCAGGTTTCCTTCTGATTTGCGCCAGTGACGATCGCGTCAAAGACAGAGCCAATCCGTGATTCCAGCAGGAGTGCCGCTGCGGATTTACGGACTTGTCGTTCAACCTTTTTGGCTGCGTCTTCTGCCTCGGTACAGCGTTCGGCCAATTGTTTCAGTTCTTCATCGCTATAGGGAACCGGACGCTGATCGAGTGCCGCCTTCAACAGTCGCTGCGTGATCACATCCGGGTATCGTCGATTCGGAGCGGTCGAGTGCGCGTAGTCACCGACCGCCAGTCCGAAGTGACCAGGAATGTGGCCATCGACGAGTTGGGCAGCATACTCACCCGGTCCCAGGAGCTTAATTACACTGAGTGATAAGTCGGGAAATGTGGTCGGATCAGTGGCTTGCGCCCAGACGAGGAAATCTTCCAGCGCTGTGGAACTGGGATCCCGGGGGAGGAGATGACCTGCCTCCGCGGCAAGATCGACAATCCTGTTCCATCGCTTCGGCTTGCTGACAACTCGACGAAGGGACGGAAACTGGTGTGCCTTCAGGAATCGGGCCACGACACCATTGGCAGCGATCATGAAGTTAGAGATGAGATCCTTCGCACGATTGCGGCGATCGAGCACCAGATCTTTTAACGTATCTCCCTCGAATACGGGCCGCGTCTGGATCGTTTCGAGGTCGAGAGCCCCGTACGCCTGCCGGACGGCCTTCAGTTGCTGTGCCATCTGGTCCTGAAGTCGAATGTTCTCATCAAGCCCGGGGACAGCCTGGACGGGAACGGGAAGTGGCCCGCTTCCGTCCAGCCATGCGGCAACGCTGTCATACGCGAGCTTCGCGTGATTTCGAACCGTGGCCCGATAGATGTCCGAGTTGCACAGTCGGCCATCGGAATCAAAATCCATCTCGACCACAATAGCCTGCCGGTCTTCGTGCAGGTTGAGTGACGTCAAGTCGGTCGATAGCCGCTCGGGCAACATGGGGAATATATGACCGACGGCATAGACAGATGTCGTATTCGCCTGGGCGTG
>NZ_DASWWZ010000745.1:0-4820 GCF_036405755.1 Schlesneria sp. | reverse complement strand
CGACCCGTTTGTCGGATGCTCCGGTCAACCACGTGGTCCATCCTCGTTTCGACGCTCCCGTGACGACAAACCCCTTGACGGGCGCGTTCCACTCTTTTTCTGCAAGCTGTTCGACACAGTCCATGGCTCGGATGGCACTTTTGACCATCGGGAACAGGAGCGGCCAGCGTTTATCACCTGTGGCGAGGTGGAAGAGGAAGGTGTCTGTGATCAGATCATCTTCCTTGCGGCCACCCAGCAGGGGTTGATTGGGGACCTGATGGACCATGGCGACCCGTGCCCCGCAAAGTTTCGCGATCAGCAGGCCCATCATGCGGTCACCATCGCTGGGCTTGTTCAGATTGCCCCCGCCGGTAATGAAGAGCAGCACATGGTCCTTGTGCTTCAGGTCGGCTGGCTCGTAGACCATCATCACGTGCTTCCAGGTCATATCCATCCAGGCCTGCGACGCGAGTTCGACGTCGTAGATCTTGCCCAGCGGATTCTCAATCTTTTCATTGAGCTTCCAGGCGAAGGTCTTGTCTGGCAGGTTCAGGTAATCCTGAAGCGGTGATGCGACCGGAGCAGGGGACGACTGGGCGAATGCCGTGCTGGCAAAAACCAGCATCAGGCAAGTCAAGCAGATCGGTCGAACAAATTTCATAGCGTCTCTTTGTTCTGAAGTGATTCAACTGGGACAGGAAGAATGATTGAAACAGTGTGTAGCAAGACTTTCAATGTCAGCCCGTGATTTCAGAAGACGAGGCAACAGGCCGAGCAGTGGGGTTATGCAATGCGAGTGAAGGTCTAGGGCTTCGCTCCTTTCGTCGATAGCTCAATTAACCCAATGTCATTTGACTCACCGGACACAACGGTCAGCTGGTGTTTGGATTTTTTGGGGTCGGCGTAGGCCCCTTTCAGTCTGTCTTTGGGCGGGATCCCCATTTCTTCCCAGACGAATGCGAGATTGTAGGTCCCTTCTGGCAGCCCGTCTCCGGCCTGATACATCGACATCGAGAAACGTCCCTCCGCGTCTGTTAAGGCGGTCAAGGGGTACTTGATCGTTTCTGTGCCGGGCTGGGGATGGCATTCGACAAGGAGGTTTTCCGCAGGTTCACCGTCGACTTCCACGATACCCGTCACCGGGGTGGTTTCGATTCGAGGCCCCCCTTGCTGAGCAGGCGCGCAGCCGGAAATCAGTCCTCCCAGAACCATCCACAAATAGATTTCAAATTTCCGTGTGTGCATTCCAGTTTCCGAGGCAAATCGTACTCAAAGAGTGACAAGTCGTCATAGGGCGGACTGCTGACAAAGCGAGTCCGTTAATTCCAGAGGCTCCCGACACCTTACATGTGGGGAGCCTCTGCCTGTGTGGGAGTACTCAGTGAACTCACCGGGAGTTTCCACTTTCTCATGCGTTGTCTCTGAAACGTTCTATCCCAGTTGATGATGGCCCTGGAGAGGGCACTCCATCGCGTTCAAGAACGCCAGGGGCCGTGGTTGAAGAACTGAATGTGGGGAGACTCCTGACGCGCCGCGTTGCGAATCTGTGTAACAAATCAGTCCTGCACTCATGCGGAGATTTTCTGTTCCACAATTAGAACTCGCCGATGATCTCGCCACCTCGGGCGGAGACCAGCCCGACCATCGTAATGCCGCTGATGTTCTGGCTCAGGAAACGGACTGACCCATCGCAGAGTAGGATCTGGGCTCCTCCCGTGTGCCAGGAGTAAAGTCCCGCGGAATATTCGGTAGGGCTGCCACTGCGAAAGTGAGCATTCGAGCAATTGATCGTACAGAGTCCCCGATCGCCGGAACCATCATAATTCCGCCCCGAGAGCTTCCACTGTCCATTGAACGGATCGACCCACGCCCCCGCGCCGAATGAAGCTTGCCAACCCGATTCCGGATCTGAGGTCGGAACCACCTGGCGGGCCCCTCGGTACAGAGTGTTCCGTCCGCAAAGTTCACCGACCATCATCGTGTTGGATGTTCCATCCGTGATGTCAGAGATTCGGCCCCCGGTGGGGATGTTGAGGACGTTCCCCGCGACCGCATTTCCGCCCACGGCCCAGCCATCCAGTGTGACCGAACCTGTCGTGTTGTAGACGATATCGACGAACTGTCGCTGGACCTGAATGGTGCTGATGTAGTCAATCGCCCCGGCACTCGTGAGGTTCCACGGAGCGGTTGAAAATGTTCCGACCACGTAGGGATTCTCATAAGAGATCTTGGTGCTTGATCGAGGTGTGGAAGGGCACAAGTATCCCGTAATGACTGTCTGACCGGCGGTAACATTGACAGGATCGAAGGCACTGTAGTTCTGGTTGTAGAGATTAAAGGTCGCGGCATGATCCATGTATGGCAGCACGGCCAATGACCAGACGGTTGAGCTAAGAGCGCCACTGTAACCCGTTGAGTTCATCAGCGACAAAAACACAGGAATTGGAAACCGTCCGTAAGTGCTCTCATAATTGGCCATGGCCAAGCCAATTTGTTTGAGGTTGTTTTTGCACTGTGTTCGTCGAGCCGCCTCCCGTGCCTGTTGAACCGCTGGTAAAAGTAAGGCAATTAAGACCGCAATGATGGCAATGACAACCAGCAATTCGATCAAAGTGAACCCACGCTGACGCTTATGTAGAGGCTTTTCTGACATTGAAATCCCTAAAGCTGAGAAGCAGTTTCGAAATCCATTTTGCATATGCGGTCGATGGAATTCTGCCTGTAAAACCAGATGCCACAGCAATTGCTCACAGGTTGTGAAATAACCTTGAAGGAATAATGCCGAGGACTGGTTTCGACGAACGTCAAACTAGTCAACTCTCGTGAAGTTTTGGTGAATGTTCGTGGAGAAAGAGAGGAATGAGTTTCAGTCACTTTATCGTAGGTGATCAGCTTCACCGCGACAATCCTGCGGCGTCGTCGAAAAAGAGGGCTTCAGTGGCTCATCGACGATGCCGACCGGCCGATTCCGACCAGGATTCCACGGTCTCAAGTCTTATTCCGCCACCAAAACGTGTTTGAACTATGTTCTCGTGACGAACGACATTGTGAGTGGGTCCCGCGTGACTTGAACGACGTGGGGGGCATGTTGGCTGAGCTTACACGGATGTGAATTCATCGGCACGAAATGGTGCAACTGCATTGTGTGGCATACCTGAAGACGTGTGATGCTTCCAGTTTCCTATTTCGTGCTGAGCTGAATTTCGCCCAAATCGACAGGGGCGTCGGCAACGGTCAGCTTAATTTCTGATTTTTCTGGATCAGAGTACTTACCTTTGAACTTGTCACCAGCGTAATTGCCGCCAATCAAATTGATCTGTCCCCACTGAAAGACGACTGCATAATCACCTTTAGGGGCTCCATCTGCATTCGGGCCACCTTCGTATGTACCGATGGTGAATTTCCCTTCGTCATCTGTGTATGCGGAGGGGACGATCACTTGTGATGTGCCCGCTTCGGGATCGGGACCGTTCACCCGAATCAGGCGAACTGCGACCATCGACTCGGGTTCACCGTCAATCAGCAGGGTCCCCGTTACTTTGCTCACCTTGTCGCGCACGACCCCTTTCGGTCCTCGCTCACACCCGATGAACCCGAGAAAGATTCCAAGTGTGACCATCATTAACAGGAATCGGTGCCCAACCATGAACCATGCCTCATCAAGTCAAAGCAGAACCGGGCAACCCCACCAGATGCAGGGTTGCCCTGAAAGATAACGAACGTACTGGAATTCGTCAGAATTCGCCGAGGATCTCTCCACGTTGGGCGGTGATAATTGACGCGATGATCAAAGCGGCAGTGTTCTCATTCACAAATCGAACTGCTCCATCAGCCATCAGAGTATGAGCTCCGCCGACATGAAAGGAATACATTCCTGAGTGGGCTCGGTTCGAACAGTTAATCGCGCACGGTCCACCGTCACCTAGAAGTTCACCGTTGTAGCCAGTTCCGTTAATCCAGATATCGCCCGAGAAAACGGCGTCAGCCCATGCTCCCCCTCCGCTAATCCCGATCGCAGCAGCTTCTGGATCGGAACTCCCAATCGCTTTGCCTCGACGATACAACGTGTTTCGAGCGGCGTTTTCGAAAATTAAAGCTGTGTTCGACGATCCATCAGTGATATTCGCGATTCGTCCGGGACGGCCACCACTGCTGTAACCCAGTTCGAACGGGCGGACCGATATAGACCAGGTCGCGTATCCGCTACGATCGCCCGTATACGACGTTCCCTGGTATGCCAGATTGCTGAAGACCCCTCTGACACCGGAAGGAACGAGGTAGTCAGAGGCTCCGCCGGTGAAGTTATAGGTCTGTGCAGTGCCGGGGTATCCGCTGGCGAGAACGGTCCCTGAAGGTATGGAGTATGTGGTCGTCGTGCCGTTGCGTGGTGTGGAGGGGCACACAAATGCTTTAAGAGGAGAGGCAATGGCTGACGCGTTAACAGGGTCATAGACGGATACGCCAACATTGTACAAATTAAACACTGGTGCTTGATCCAGGTATGGGAGAATGGATGTTCCCCATCCGATCGTCTGACCAAAACGCAATGAACCACTACTGACGTCGATACTAAGAATGGCTGGCAGCGGGAACTGGCCGTAGACGTCGTGGTAGTTGTGAAAAGCCAGGCCCATCTGCTTGAGATTGTTCTTGCATTGGGTGCGGCGCGCTGCTTCACGTGCCTGCTGCACGGCGGGTAGTAAAAGGGCGATCAGCACCGCGATGATGGCAATCACCACCAATAGCTCGATGAGTGTAAAACCACGTTTACGCTGGTTTGAAGTTTGAATGACCATAGAACGCACTCCTCGAAACAAGTTGGAAAATGACGAAGCCAA
>NZ_DASWWZ010000744.1:0-9369 GCF_036405755.1 Schlesneria sp. | reverse complement strand
CGTCGCTCAATTAGACTATCTCAGCCCGCACACGATCCCGGCCGGGTATCTTCTCAGCATTCCCCCCTTTCCGGAACAACCAGTCGCCACTTATGCCGTCAAAACGTACCTCGTCGCTCGCAAGGATATCACCCCCCGCATGCTGGCGGCGGCAAGTCACCTGCTGGACGGGGAGCAGACCCCGATGTCATCCGGCCAGTATGAGCCCAGCCTCAGTGAGACGAGCGAACTCTTTCAGGGGGTCGACGCCTTCCTGGGGATCATTATCAATCTTGTGCTGGCGTTTCTCGCCCTGACGGGACTGGAGATGCTGGCGTATCGCAAGCGGTTCCATGAACTCAATTCACTGGTCAGTCTGATCAGTATCCATCAAAGCTCGAAAGATGTCCTCGGCGTGCATGATTCCAGAACACGCAGGGACCATCTCCTGTACCTCAGCCTCTGCAGCGACCTGCTGGGCTTAGTCAGCATGATCGGGGGCTACTACACCCAGGAGAATTCGTCACTGCTGTTCAGCGGAATGCCCGAAATCATCCACCAGCGCTGCGACGGCCTGAAGATCAACATTCAATTGAAGATCCTGCATGCCACCATCGATCCCAAGCCGTTTGAAAAGTCGGTCCTGGAACCGACGGCGACATCGGGATAGCCGCGAACGAGACTGATACTTTTACTGGCCGGCGACAAGTTGCAATGAACACCGCTGTCAGGCGGAAATCGGCCCTGCCAGTCGCGCCTTACCGTAGATCTCGTCTGCCCCTGAAGGACCGTTTCAGCGATTGCTGCTTGAACTTGTGCGAGGAATCGCCAACATGACGGTTCGGCGGCCGTATTTGTGCCCTCGCCGATCTGGTTCCTTTGCAACGACAGGAGATTCGATGGCCGATTCCAGTCCCCCTTCACCACTGGTTGGGGTGATCATGGGAAGCAAATCCGATTGGGAAACGATGCGGCACGCTGCGGAACTGCTGCAGGAATTCGAAGTTCCTCATGAATGTCGGATTGTTTCAGCTCACCGAACTCCTGAATTGATGAATGATTACGCCCGTTCGGCCGAATCGGCGGGCCTGGAAGTGATCATCGCCGGAGCAGGGGGGGCGGCGCACCTTCCCGGCATGGTCGCCTCGCAGACGGTCCTTCCCGTTTTGGGCGTTCCCGTGCAGAGCCGCGCACTCAACGGCATGGATTCGCTTCTGTCCATCGTGCAAATGCCCGGCGGAATCCCCGTGGGAACACTGGCGATCGGTGAGGCGGGTGCCAAAAATGCGGGATTGCTGGCAGTCCGCATCCTCGCCACAACCCGTCCGGAACTCCGAGCCCGACTGCACGACTTTCAAACCCGTCAACGCGACCGGGTACTGGGAGATTCACTTCCATGACGAATCCGATTCTGCCCGGTGCCACGCTGGGAATGCTGGGAAGTGGCCAACTCGGCCGCATGTTTACCATCGCCGCGCGACGCATGGGCTACCGCGTCCATGTCCTTTCTCCCGACACGGAAACGCCGACAGGGCAAGTCGCGGACGTCGAAGTCCGCTGTGACTATCAGGACCTTGATCGGGTCGCTGAATTTGCGAGGGGCGTCAGCGTCGTCTCGTTTGAATTCGAGAATGTCCCCTCAGAAACAACCGAAGTCTGCCGCAAGTACTGTCCCGTTCGCCCCGACGGGTCCGTGCTGCACACATCCCAGAATCGATATCGGGAAAAATCCGCCCTCAAAGAAGCCGGGCTCCCCGTGACCCCCTTCACACTTGTGCGATCGGTCGAGGAACTGGAAGCAGCGGCGAAGCAGCAAGGGTTGCCGGGGGTACTCAAGACGGCCGACTGGGGATACGACGGCAAAGGTCAGGTGGTCGTCCGGTCTGAAGACGAACTTCAGGCGGCCTGGGCCAAACTGAACGCTCCTCAGGCAATTCTTGAGAAGTTTATCGATTTCGAAGGTGAGCTGTCTGTCGTCGCCGCCCGGGGTCTCGACGGGCAGTTTGTCAGCTATGGCCCGATCGGAAACGTACACAGCAATCACATTCTGGACATTTCCGTCTGTCCGCTGCTGGTCCCCGGTTCCGTCGCGGCCGATGCAATCGAGATCACGCGGGCGGTCCTTGATCGACTGAACGTGGTCGGTGTGATGTGTGTCGAGTTCTTTCTCACAAAGAATCAGCAATTACTGATTAACGAGACAGCGCCCCGTCCACACAACTCGGGCCACTTGACGATCGACGCCCATGTCACGTGCCAGTTTGAACAACAGGTGCGGGCCATCTGCGGGCTGCCGCTGGGGTCCGGTGAACTCCGGTCTCCCTCGGCCATGGCGAACCTCCTGGGCGATGTCTGGGACAGCGGCGAACCAAACTGGACGGCGGCGTTGCGGCATCCCAATTTGAAGCTGCATCTGTATGGCAAGCAGGATCCGCGACCGGGGCGAAAGATGGGGCACCTCACCGTGCTGGCTCCGACTGTGCACGAAGCCGAACAGACGGCAAAGCAGGCCCGTGCGGCATTGAAGTTCCGCTGAATCGGGCCCCCCTGCCACGCTCCCCCCTCCGGGGGAGCGACCGAAATTGTACGAACCTGCCAAACCGCTATGATTTCGGGGCCAGACGGAGTTCCTGATGAAAGCCGGAAACGGCCTGGGTGACACCGGTGGGAAGCCGATTTCTCGCGACGCCTGGATCCGGACTTGTCGTGATCCGAACCTGAAGAGCGCATCGAGGTGTCCTCTTGCAGTCCGCGGATAGAGACAATTCCGTCCCACCTGATGCTGAATCATCACAACTTGACACCATTTTTGAATACGGAAACGGACTGAAGGTCATGCCTCGTTACGATGACGACGTCAAGCGGATTGAAGCCAAGTGGCAGGCCTACTGGGACGAACACCAGACGTTTCAAGTTGATCCGGCCGGTACCAGTGCCGATGCGTCAGACAAACTCTATGTCCTCGATATGTTTCCCTATCCGTCGGGGGCGGGTCTGCATGTCGGACACCCCGAAGGATACACCGCGACGGACATCGTCTGCCGCTTTAACCGCATGCGGGGCAAGCAGGTGCTGCATCCGATGGGCTGGGATGCATTCGGATTGCCCGCCGAAGACTACGCGATCAAGACCGGAACTCATCCCGCCGTCACGACGGCCAAAAACATCGAAACGTTCAAGCGGCAACTGAAGTCACTCGGTTTCAGTTATGACTGGAGCCGCGAGTTCGCGACGACAGATCCCGAATACTACCGCTGGACACAGTGGATCTTCCTCCAGCTTTTCGACACCTGGTACGATCCCGCTCATGAATGGACCGGTCCCGACGGTAAGGCCCGTACAGGACGGGGTCGCCCGATCGCCGACCTGCCGATTCCCGCCGACATCGCCTCTCGCGGCAGTGACGCGGTGAGGCGCTACCAGGATCAGCACCGGCTGGCTTATCAACATGAAGCCCCGGTCAACTGGTGTCCCGCACTGGGGACGGTGCTCGCCAACGAAGAGATCGTCGACGGGAAGAGCGAACGAGGCGGACATCCGGTCGAGCGAGTGCCGCTGCGCCAATGGTTGCTGCGGATCACCGCCTACGGAGACCGCCTGGCGAATGAGCTGGACGATCTTCAATGGCCCGAATCGATCAAGCTGATGCAGAAAAACTGGATCGGCCGCAGCGAAGGTGCGGAAGTCGATTTCTACGTCGGACAGAACGGACCCGCTTACGAAGAATGGAAGGCGAACCGTGCGACGAACGGCTTCCCGCGGGAAGCTTCGCCGGATGTCTTACGAATTTATACGACGCGGCCTGACACGCTCTTCGGCGTCACCTACATGGTCCTCGCCCCTGAGCATCCGGCGGTGGCCGTGTTGACGACTCCTGAGCAACGTGCGGCCGTGGAGGCCTATCGACAGCAGGCTGCCACGAAGAGTGATCTGGATCGAACCGATCTGGCCAAGAACAAGAGCGGAGTCTTCACCGGGGGCTACGCGACGAACCCGATGAACGGCGAGCAGGTCCCCGTCTGGATCGCTGACTACGTTCTGATGAGCTACGGCACCGGTGCCATCATGGCCGTTCCCGCCCACGATGAACGAGACTTCGAGTTCGCCACGCAGTTCCAGATTCCCATCACGCACGTCGTGGCTCCGGCCGACGGAAGCGTCGACGTCAGTCAGGGCTTCTTTCAGCACGGTGTCGCGATCAATTCGGGAGCGTACACCGGCCTGCCGACGCTTGAGTTCAAGACAAAAATGACCAGTGATCTGCAGTCCGCGGGGATCGGACGCAAGGCGGTCAACTACCGCTTGCGTGACTGGTTGTTCTCGCGCCAGCGTTACTGGGGCGAACCGTTCCCGATCTGGCACGAGCTGGACGAAAACGGACAACCGACCGGTCTGTTGCGAACCGATGCCGTCACCGAACTTCCGGTTCGTCTGCCGGAAATGGCTGACTTCAAACCGACGGGTACGCCTGATCCGATGCTCTCAAAGGCACCAGAGAACTGGTTGTACAAAACCTCGCCCGAGGGCGTGCGTCTCAAGCGGGAAACCAACACCATGCCGCAGTGGGCGGGGTCGTGCTGGTACTACCTGCGCTTCGCCGACCCCCAGAACACCGAGCGATTCCTGGATCCGGCCCTGGAAAAGCGGTGGCTTCCAGTCGACCTGTATGTCGGTGGGGCAGAGCACGCCGTGCTGCACCTGTTGTATTCCCGCTTCTGGCATAAAGTCCTGTTTGACCGTGGACACGTTTCGACGGCAGAACCGTTCCAGCGACTGGTCAATCAGGGAATGATTCTGGGCGAAGTCGAGTTCACCGGGTACGTGCTGGGGACAAATGCGGGGACGGATATTGCGACACTTCCCTTCGTTTCAGCACGCGATTTGAAAGCGAATGTCGATGAAAGTGGTGCCACCACACGAGTCGTCGAAAAGACCGGTGAAGTCGTCACGCCCGTCGTACTTGATCTTGAGGCGGTCGAGAAGAAGGGAGATGCCTTCGTCCTGAAGGATCGGCCCGAGATCGTGATTGAAAGCCGCGCCCATAAGATGTCCAAATCCCGGGGCAACGTCATCAATCCCGATGTCGTGGTCAACCAGTTCGGGGCCGATTCACTTCGACTGTACGAAATGTTCATGGGTCCGCTCGAAGCCGTTAAGCCATGGAGCATGAAGGGTGTCGAAGGGGTTGCCCGGTTCCTTGGTCGTGTCTGGCGAATGATCGTCGATGAATCGAATGATACCAAGGCCCAACTGTGTCCTCAGGTCCAGGATGTCGCTCCGACGGCGGCTCAACTGCGAACCTTGCATCGTACCATCAAGGCAGTTACGCGCGACGTGGAATCCATGGGATTCAACACGGCCATCAGCCGCATGATGGAATTTGTGAATGAGTTCCTCAGCCAGGACGTTCGCCCGAAAGCCGTCATGGAACCGTTCGTCCTGATGCTCAGCCCCTTCGCACCGCACCTGGCCGAAGAACTCTGGGAACTGCTGGGACATTCAAAAACGCTGGCGTACGAACCATGGCCGACTCACGAAGAGAAATACCTCATCGAAGCCGAGGTCGAAATCCCGGTGCAGATCAACGGAAAGTTGCGCGGCAAGATCACGATCCCCACAGGTGCAGATCAGCCCACAACGGAAGCGGCGGCCAAGGCGGACGCAGTCATTGCTGGTCAGCTCGAAGGGAAGAATATCGTCAAGACGATCGTGGTCCCGGGTAAGATGATCAACTTCGTCGTGAAGTAGATTTTCCTGAAGGGAACGCCTCCCGATCTCATCGGCCATGGGGGCAAAGATGACCAGTCTGCGGACGCGTCTCAGGACGCCCGCAGACTGACGTCGGTCCGGGACGTTTCACGGGTGAGCGGACTCGCCCCGACGGCCGTTTCTGGCATGAGTCGTAAAAAAAGAGAGCAGACCGGGGCAATTCTGAGTCCTGGTCTGCTCTCTCTATTGATTCGGCGTTATTCACGCCACGGATCCGTATCAGCCGCTTTTCGACCAAGCCGGGATCATTCAGCAATAACCGGGTTGGCGAGAACACCCACCCCTTCGATTTCAACTTCCATCCGATCGCCCGCCTTGAGGTAGACTTGCGGATTGCGAGCCGAACCGACACCCGGAGGCGTTCCGGTGAAGATCAGGTCGCCCGGTTGCAGCGTGATCAGTTGCGACAGATGAGCAATCACTTCGTCGATGCCAAAGATCAGCTCTTTTGTCGACGAATTCTGTAGCGTTTCGCCGTTCAGACGCAGACCGATCTTCAGACTGCGTGGATCGACTTCGTCGGCGGTGACCAGGTAGGGTCCCGTGGGTGCGAAGGTGTCTGGTGACTTGCCCAAGAGCCACTGACCGCCCGGTCGTCCCTTTTGCCAGTCGCGAGCCGAGACATCGTTACCGCAGGTGTATCCCGCGACGTATGAGTAAGCTTCCTCTTTCGGGATGTTTTTTCCCTGCTTGCCAATCACGACGACCAGCTCGGCCTCATAATCGACTTCATGAGAAACTTTCGGCAGAATCACCGCGTCTTCGGGACCGATCACGGTCTGCGAAAACTTGCTGAAGACGACGGGCTCGGTCGGAATGGGCGAATTGGTTTCGATCGCGTGATCGCGATAGTTCAACCCGATACAGAAGACTTTGCCCGGATTTCCCACCGGGGCCGCCAGCTGACCCGTGATGAAGGGGCCTTTGGCCGATCCGACCGCCAGCGCATGGGCTGCTGTGATCAGACCTTCTGGAGCGGCCAGAATTTCCCGCATGGTGGTGGGAAGCTTGACATCCACTTCACACAAATCCACAAAGCGTCCGTCGAGTGCCACGCCAACGACTCGTGGTCCCCAGTCGGTTTTCAAGGTGGCCAGCTTCATCTTAGTCTCCCTGGTAGTAGTGTCTGCGAGGCTGTGAAACGACTTCTCACAATTGAGTTTTGCACGGCGTCGGGACACTCTAGTCACCTCGGGAGGGATTTTCATCCGTACAGAGGTCACTTCAACTTGCCGGTCGAACTCAAATCTGCGAAACAGGGTTCGTGTTCAGCATGCACCCTGATTCTGCGCCGCAGCGATGCTGGGGAACTCACAGGCGTCACGCGCTCCACCGAAATCACGTCAGGGACTTGCACCAGCCTTACGGACACAAGCTGAGGAACGGAAAGTCATGGAAGCGGCGCCGACAATCCTTTTTGCGGGGGGAGGCACCGGCGGCCACCTGTTCCCCGGGATCGCCGTGGCCGAACAGCTCCGCCAGCGTTCCCCTTCCCGCCGACTCATTTTCATCGGCTCCAACCGGCCCATCGAAGTCAGCATCGCGGCGGACCACCACCTCGAACATCGCATGTTGCCGGTCGAATCACTGGCGGTTCTCAAACGAAACCCCGTCAGATTTCTCTGGCGAAACTGGCAGGCGTGGCGCAGCGCCCAAGCACTGCTGAAAGAACTTCGGCCCGCCGCCGTCATTGGGTTGGGTGGCTACGCCAGTGCACCCCTCGTCTATGCAGCCAGCCGCCAGCGAATTCCCGTCGTGCTGCTGGAACAAAACGCGATCCCCGGACGGACGACACGTGGTCTGAGCCGCTACGCAAACCAGGTCTGCCTCTCGTTCGCCGAGGCACAATCATATTTGCCGCGCGCTCGCCGTGTGACGGTCACCGGGAATCCCGTACGCGCAGAGATTGCCCGCTTGCACCACCCCGCAGAAGATCATGCAGACACCGTCGTCTCTCCAGTGGATACTGGCCGACATTTGCTGATCCTCGGCGGAAGTCAAGGTGCCGACTCGCTGAATGCTGCGGTATTGAAAGCGGTTGCGGCGTTGCGCGAACCACTCGCCAACTGGCAGATTGATCACCAGACCGGGCCTCGCGATGTGGAGGTCGCTCGTCAAACATACGCCCAACTGGGGTTAAAAGCTGAAGTGTCGTCATTCTTTCGTGAAATGCCCGCACTCTACGAGCGTGCGAGTCTCGTCATTTCACGAGCCGGTGCCACGACGCTGGCGGAACTGGCGTGTGCGGGCAAGCCGGTAGTTCTGCTCCCCTATCCGCACGCAGCCGACGCTCATCAGCATGCCAATGCCAAAGTGTTCGTCGATCGCGAGGCCGCACTCCTCGTGGAACATGCACATTCTTCTGACGAGACCGCTTTGCAGTTATCCCGGAACCTGGAGAAGCTCATCAGGGACCCCTATTTGCGTCATCGCATGGGAAATGCCGCATTGTCACTTGCCCACCCGGACGCAGCCGCGGCCATCGCGGATGTCATCGCGGCTGAGGTGACTCCCTGCGCCCGATAGGCCATTACGCGGCGGTGTCTGGTGTCCGGGTTTCTGCAACCTGAGTGACGCGAACCGGCCACTGTACGAGCACCGTCGCGATCAGGCAAAACGTCAAGCCGACCAGATTGACCCATTTCGAGGCTTCATGGTAATGCGTAAACGACGCCGACTTGGCTTGGCCCGGGGGAACGACCATTCGCAGCAGAGGAAGATAGACAAAGACGTAGTCCAGCGCCAGCACGCCAAGTGACAGCGCCAGGAAGATCAGTGCCCCAGTGCGTCGGAACCGGGGAAAAGCGGCCGACGGTCCCCCGACAAGTGCCCCCAGCCAGGCACTTCCCATCAGAACCACTCCGCAGACGTAATACGCAGGAAAGCGGAGTGCGACGAGAATATCTTTGGTGGCAGAGTCGAAGCCGCCTCGCGTCACCTCGGCCACTCCCACAATCACAAACAGAGTGGCAGCACCAACCCAGGCGGACGTACAGAAGCGAGCAATAAACTGCCCAACCGTCGCCAAGAGACCTTGCGGGGGTTCAGCCGGGGAGTGCCCCATAAATTTCATGCTCCGAAATCAAATCACTCAATCAGGACGTGCGACAGGCCACAGTCCGGAAGTTCACTCGTTTCTCACACTGACCCGCAGAGATTCTGCAGATGCAGCCTGCAAAGAGGAATCGAGCGATCCATCTCAGACGACGCAACCAGCGTTATCGCATCAGACCGCAGCAGTCTCGCTGCGGGATTGAGGCATTGTGACGGAGTCATCCCAATTACGGAAGCATGACCTTGACGTTGGCACCAATCGCAATTTTGGGCCACAACTTGCCAGCCGGTTCGATCTTTACAGCCACGAACGATTCGCCATTCCGCGATGACGACGTGACGTGCGAGGGGATCTCGGAAATCACTCCAATCCGTTTGTCATTCTCTGGAAAGACAAGAGTGACCTTGGTTCCGGGTTTCAACTGGGCCGCTGTCCCCGGGGGCAACTGCGCCACCACATGACGCTGGACGTCGTCCAGAATATCCACCAGGGAACCGCCACCTGCGACCTGATCGCCGGAATGAACTTTGACTTCCCCGACGGTGCCGTAGGTCGGACTGATGATC
>NZ_DASWWZ010000743.1:0-3777 GCF_036405755.1 Schlesneria sp. | reverse complement strand
GGGAACAGGCAGCTCGTTCGAAATCCCCCGACGGTCGGCGATGTCCAGGTGATTTCGGTATCCAGCATCCACGAATCTTCGTCTGCAATCAGCAGGCCCAGCATTTGACCGGTCAGCGTGACCGGGGGCCGATGCACGTCCAGAATCAGTTGCGCTTCGGGCGACAACTGCTGGAACATGAGGCTCTCGCCATCGGAGGTCGGCATGAGAGGGGTCAACTGGCGATACGCGGTCGACCGGATCGACCGGATTTGAAGCGGCGACTGCACAATCACGGACTGGCGTCCGCCGGAAAATGTGCTGTTCTCGACAATGATTTGCGGAGAGATCGCAGGACGGTCTGGTTCCTTTACGGCCATGCCGTCGATACGCAGCGTGCGCCCCCGTCCGAGCAGTGGCCCGGGCAAGCGAATCAGCAGTTTTCCGTCGGGATCCGTCTCAGGGACTCGTTGAAATTGAATGGGAGTCTCAGAGCCGTATACGACTGAGTAGATCGTCAGACCGGCCGGGACACGCAACGAAAATTCCCGGATCGGAGCATCAAGTGCCTCAAGGTTCAGGACCAGTTGAAATCGGACATCTTCTTCTCGGACCACGACGTGCATATCGTGTTCAACCAGCAGCGCGTTCCGCCGAGGCTCAATGGCGTCGCTGGACACGCACGTCAACCGACAACGATTGTTGTTTCCGCACTGAATTCGCCACAACCGAGTTGCTTCGGACGGGGCGTCAGACAACAGAGTCACATCGGCCCCGGGAACATCAATGATGTAGGCTCGGGGGATCCGCAGGTCCAGAAACGACGTGGTTGCTTCAGGCAACTGAAGATCAAAGTCGATTCCGCCGGGAAACTTCCTTCCTGCGCACGTCCATTCCCCCAGCAGTTCATCACTTCTCTCGTCGGTCAGGACCCAGGCGCGGCCATCGGCGGATGAACCCCAGATGGCACTTCGGTTTTGCCATTTGAGTTCTTTAATCGCGAAAGAGAATGGTCCCAGCTCAAGCAGGGAAGGAGGTCCGTCAAGTCTTTGAACCGATGCTGTCATCAGTCCGCTGACCAGTGTGTCATCGACGAGAATGGCTTCGTAGTGAGCCGACTTCAGCCAGGCGGGACGCGGACCGCGGGTACGAGCGTTGAGTTTCTCGACCAGTGAGACAAACTCATCCCGCGGCACCGCGACGCTCTTACTAACCTCTTTCGGCCAGGCATTCGGCTGGTCGGCGGGAAAGTCTGCTCGTTCAAACTCAATGCCCGGGCGCAGTGGTTCCGCGCCCGATGCATTCCCGGCAAGGCGCCCAATCGAATCCGTCAGGAAGAGGCCAAACAAAACGCCGAGCCACACCACTTCATGCCAGCGAAAACGGCTCATGACACTCCACTTCCAGATTCGACGGGAAGACTGGATTGGCTGTCCCGGACAAACGCGCGATGGACGGTGACCTCATTCGGGTCGGCCTGGCGAGAACCATGGTGACTGCCGAATGCCTGAATCGGCGGAAATTCCCCCTGATTTTCGAATGACAGGATTCCCGTGTCGCTACGTCGACGAATCCAGCTATCAAGGAGTACCGCCGTGGCGGGAAAGATCAGTCCGGCAATCATCGGCTGAACCAGTAGTTCGAGCGGTGCCGAGTACCACAATCCAAATGTGGCGATCACCAGCGACAACAACAGTACGGTCATGACGTGCCGCAAGACGACGAGCCTGAGCAGAATGAAGCCCACTGCCAGCGAGAAACCGGCTCCGAAAAAGAGGACCATCGAACTGTTCATCGTCTGAAATGCCAGCAATTGAGGCGAGCCGAATTGCACGAAGACGTAGCGATTGGTCGATGACTCAGGGATTCCCAGATCGACTTCAGCAGGTGGCTTGATGGAATTGGGCGTCACCCATTGAGACAGGTACTGCGGCGTGTAATCCGACTGGCGACTCCAGATAATCCCGTTTCGTTTCCAGTGAAACCGCGGAGTCGCCGACGAGGGATAAGTAAACAGATGCTGGTCTTTCGGCATGACCGTTTGCCAGATGACGGTTCCATCCCATAAGCACCGTGGCAGTGTCGGCGGACGCATCTCTAATCGCTCGGACCAACCCAGGATCGAGCTGAAGCGATCCTGATACTCGATCGTCAGGAGATGTTCTGCATAGGAGTTCTTGTCGGACTCTTCGGGGATCTGAATTGTGTATTTGCGGGATTCAGCGGGAGATTCGACGAAGTCCCGCGCCTGAAGCAATCGCTCGTCCCAGTAAAACCGGGTCAATGTGGCGGTCGCCGGAAGGACGACCGGGAGCGCCGTTGAACGTGTTGATATACGGAACTGTGCTCGCACGATCCCCTGCCCCGTTCCATCAACCTGCGCGGTGATCAGTGCGTGCGAGACATTCCCTTTCCCCGTCGCGTGTGTTGATCGGACCAGTTTCAAGGGAATGGCGGCCGGGCTGCCATCCGCCAGCCACTGCCATGCTTCCTGGCGTGAGAACTGCGGCTTCCAGAGGTCTCGTGAAACCGGTTCCGCGTCGAACCAGTCTGATTGCAAAAGTGAGACACGGACTTCCGAGAATGCCTCGTCCGAACTCCCGAGGATGGGGAGAGCCACTTCCGCGTCGGTGTCAAAGGCAGAGTCTTTCGCAAACGGGACGGCGTAACGGGCCTGAATCTCAAATCGTCCCAGATGCCCTTCACCCAGTTTGAGCAGGATTTGACGAGGGGTGCCAGGTGGAGTGGTGATCGGATCCGATGTCAGTTCGACGTCGCGACTCGTATAGAAGCGAATTCGTTCAGGCTCAAGGGTCGCAGGGATTGCGACTCGAATCTGGGAAAGCCGTTCGTACGAGACGTCATAGATCAGGTGTTGAACAATCTGAAATTGATTGTCCTGCCAATGGGCTTCGACCAGCGAGTCGGTTCGTACACGCTGCTTTTGTGGAGTGACCCGCAGACTGAAACGTTGTTCGTCAGTATCGACCCTGTAGGCAGTCACCTTTCGTCCTCGTACGGACTCGGGAAGTTCCAGATTGGTCGATGAGAGAAGCTGCATGAACGTTTCACCCCGGGAGGTGAGTTCCGTCTCGACATTTTCGGCGTTTGCCAGAATCAGCGAAGTCGGTGACAGGCGAGACGCTGACTTGGGACGGGGAAGTGTCAACGTCATCTCTTCACCCGGTTTGACCGGACGCGTCGCTCGAAGGTGCAATGAGAAACCACCCGGCTGGTGTTTCACCAGGCGAACTGTGATTTGCCCTTTCTCGTCCACTGCGTGGCTTTCAACGACACCCGGTTCGTCGACCGATTCGAGTGTCCAGCCTTCCGCTTTCAAATCGGGCCACGCCAGGATGACTTCGTTCAGACTGTCCCGGTCAACGCGATAATCGAAGACGCCGTCGAGTTCCAGTTGTTGTGCGGAAGCTTTCAGCACGAACTGCGGCTTTACCTGAAAGTACGGCTTAACTTCATCGAATTTCGTGGTCAGCTTGAAGGGCTGACCCAGGAATTGATAAGCCCGCACTACCGGTCCCAGCGATGCTGGAAATTCCCCTGCATTGATTCGCAGAATGTTGGGATCGCTCGGTTCTGAGGTGAATCGAAGTCCTTCTGCGAGCGACAATCCGATCCGTCCAACCTGCTTCCGGACGCTCTCATTCTTGGCCCCTTCCACCAGGAAGCCATCGAGCATGAGAACTTTGGACTTTGTCGGCAGATTGACGGTCCAGAAAAGTTGCGCGGAGTTTGATTTTTCTTTGAGCGTGACGGCGACGCGCGTCGGATTTTTCGGGT
>NZ_DASWWZ010000742.1:0-1904 GCF_036405755.1 Schlesneria sp. | reverse complement strand
TGAAGACTTCCAGCAGATAACCATACCCTTTACCGCCGACATACTTCAGATGCTTCAGTGTGCAAATGTCTTCGGAAAGCAGAACCCGGTCACCAAACCCGGCCTTGATGAGTTCCGCAGCATTGTCGGCCCGAACGTACTCGGGCTGATAATCGAGGTAACCGATATTATCGATTTCGAGATAGACCCCTTTCTCGGCAATCGGCAGCAGATGATGCACGCCAATTCGATCACCCAGATGACCGATGATGACGCGTGAGAGATCCGCTCCGAACTCTTCCAGCATGGCGATCTGTTCCATCGCCAGCGTTCCCCAGCGGGTGGTATGCGTGGTGATTGCAACGCCGGTTCGCTGTTGAGCCAGTGCCGACGCCCGGAAGACACGCTCTTCGCCCGGCTTGATGAAATGCCGCCCGGTACCGATCTCACCAATAAAACCCGCCCGGATGCCCGTATCACCAACACCGACTTCGATCTCACGAACCAGCACGTCGGCCAGTTCACGACTGGTTAACTCTTCGACGATTTTCGGATAGCCGAACTCGCGATACCAGCCGCATCCCATCAGGATGTTCATCCCGACCCGTTTGGAAAGCCGGGCCAGCGCCTGCGGATTACGACCAATCTCGTCCAGCGTCACATCACAGATCGTCCGACCACCCCGGCTGAGAAATTCCTGCACTTCCCGAGCGATCAGGTCTTCGTCATCGATCACATATTCGTAACCGAAGTAATGATCCATGGCGTCGAGAAATAAGTGCTCGTGGGTTTGGGTAATTCCCATTTCCTCAGGTCGTATCGTCCCCAGGACGGTGATGACCTCACGCTCTTGCAGGTCGCTGTTCATGAAGCTCTCGCTGATCAGACGGGTGATGTTGCGGCGCGGTCTCAAACGCGAGCGGAGTATACAGTCGGTGCCATCAACCAGACTCGCGACTTTCGAGAGATGAGAATTCGACGTGGTCGAATTCTCATCTCTCGAATCCCGTCTGATCCCTCAACCCCGCCCTGTTACAATCTTGCTTCCGCCGGGCAGACAGGCGGTCGACGCATGCGAAGTGGATGTTTCTTTGATGCCTGGTTTGAGTAAGCTATGCCGCTGCTTTTGCATCTTTCGCCCCGTATCGCTCGCGGGAGGAAAGCCGATGGCGAGGGTCATCATGGCGCTGCGTCGACCTGGGCTGGGGAAGACAGGCCCGCCAGTGCGATCGAATTTTTCCGACAGTCCCTTCTTTATTATTGAATTCCCTGAATGGCTCGCACTTACCGATATAAGGATATGCAGCTCGCGCAGCTTCGGAGTTTTTGCCTGACTGCGCGCGAGCGAAATTTCACGCTCGCGGCCCGACAACTTGGTGTATCGGCATCGACCGTCTGGGAACAATTGCGGGCACTGGAACGGACGCTTGATTGTTCGCTGCTGCGGCGCGAAGGGCGTTCGATCGAGCTCACCCCCGAAGGCCATGTCCTGCTGGAAATCATCCAGCCGCACGTCGAAGCGATCGACTCACTCAAACGCCTGTTCGATGTGGGACGTGCCCAGCTTGCTCCCCACCTGTCGATTGCGTCGTCCCAGTACCTGCTGCGTTTCCACTTGCCAGAGCCCATTCAGGAATTTACGACGACGTTCCCAAACGTCCAGCTTCAGATCCAGCTCCCTTCTGCCCAGCATCTGGTCTCGGTCGTGGAACAACGAACGGCGGACATCGCCATCTGTGCCTTTGAACCGGAAGAACCGCGCAGCGATGTGCTGACATACGAGCCGATTCTGGAACTCCCGCTGCAATTACTGACATCGAAGAAGCACCCGCTGGCGCGCAAGAAGGTCGTCGAGTTAGCCGACCTGGCCCAGTACCCTGTCATTCTTCCGGCAGGAGGAGCAATCGCGCGGAAGCTGATCGATC
>NZ_DASWWZ010000741.1:0-4096 GCF_036405755.1 Schlesneria sp. | reverse complement strand
TATCGCGCTTATGCGACCCGTTGTGCGTCATAATCGTCACAACCGTACGCTCGCGGGTGTCCTTTCAGTCGTTCACGCAAATGATAATTGACTGTTCGGCTGTTTGATTTTTACGGTGGCAGAAACAGGCGTTTAGTTGTGCAGGGGGTACGAGGTGATGGGGCGGGGAATCATCATATTGAGCATCTTTGACTGGTGGTCACATTCCCACGGTCATTCTGATATGCAGCTTGCCCGGGTGCTGGCAAAGTCTCATCCGGTTCTGTTCGTGAACAGTATCGGAATGCGGTCCGCCAAACGGAGTCTGGGGGGATCGCTGGTCAAACGGATTGGCCGCAAGCTCAGGAGCATGTCGCGGATTGCTTCCCGGCCAATTCCTGAACTGGATCTGGTCGTCTATACGCCCCTGTTCTGGCCCGCCTATTCCGGACTGCTGGGGAAGTTTAATAACGGCGGTCTGCGGTCGCAGATTCAGTACAACGCGCGACGACTGGGGTTCGATCGCCCTCTGGTCCTGATCACGCTGCCCACCTTTGCCGATCTGGCGCTGTCACTGGACCGCAGCGCTTTGTTGTACAACCGCAGCGATCGTCACGCCGATTTCCAGTACTCGGACCACAACGTCGTCGCGGCCAAGGAAGAGTTACTGTTTCGCAAATCGGACGCCGTATTGTACGCCAGTCGTTCGCTGTATGAAGCAGAGATCGGACGTGCGACCGGTCGTTCGGTTTACATTGGTCATGGTGCAGACCTCGACCATTTCTGTCCCGAGGGACCCATCGCGGAGGAGTTTCAGGCGATTCCAGCACCGCGAGTCGGTTTCTTTGGCGACCTGCGCGAACACGCAATTGATTTTCCCTTGCTGGAAAGCGTCGTGCGGGCCATGCCTCACGTCCAGTTCATCCTCGGGGGCACGCAACTGGATGACCTCTCGGCCTTGCGTCGACTTCCCAACATCCAGTTCTTTCCTGCCTGTCCCCATGAAAACATGCCTGCGCGCTGGCGAGCCCTGGATGTCGCAATTCTGCCGTACAAAGTGACTCCCTGGACTCAGGCCATCGAGCCGATCAAGTTGAACGAAATCGCTGCAACGGGACTTCCTGCGGTCGGCACGCGCCTGCCCGCATTCGAGGACCGGGGCATCGCCATTGCCGAAACGGGCGAGGAATTCGTCCAGGCTATCTCCCGTGCTTTGAAACGCTCAGACCCGGTGCGTGCTGCCGCTGGCGAATTACGTCGCTGGGAAAGTATTGCTGAGCAGATCGAAGAGATCGCGGCGGACGTCTCACCAGTTTGTACAGGGGCTCCCTGATGCCTCATTCGAGAGAAGACCGCTTACACCTGGGCGTGATTGGAGCACGCGGGATCGGAGCTCTTCAAGGAGGGATTGAGCGGTACTGCTCCGAATTCTACCGCCACATTCCCGCCGACCGATTCAAGATCACCATCTTCGTGCGGAAACCGTCGAAGGGTCTGGAAGACTGTAAGAACATCAACCTGGTTCGAATCCCGATTCTGAAATCCAGCAGCCTCGAAACCCCCCTTTACTCCATGATGGCTGTGCTGACCGCCTACGCGATGGGGGTCAAGGTGATTCACGTGCATGGACTCAGTTCGTGTCTTCCCCTTCCGTTGGCGCGACTACTGGGCCTGCGAATCATCGTCCGCCATATGGGGGCCGAGTACGACCGTGTCAAATGGAACTTTCTGGCCAGACGATTACTGAAGTTGGGCGAGTATTTCTGCGCCCGCTACGCGGAATCGGTTGTCTGCCTGAACTCGGATATTGCGGACAGATTTGCTGCCGCCACGGGACGTCGCGACAGTGTGGTGATTCCCAACGGGGTGAGTCTTCCCAGTGACGAAGCGGCCGAAAAACTCCCCGCGAACCTGGCGATTTCACCAGACTCGTATGCACTGGCGGTTGGTCGATTCGTCCCCGAGAAGAATTTTCATCAACTGATTTCCGCGTTTCTGACCGCCAGACTTCCCTCATCTGCAAAGCTGGTGCTTGCGGGCGAGCCCGATTACCCCGGACCTTATGCGCGGCTGATTGAAAGCCTGTGCCAAGGGCACGAAGACCGCATCCTGCGAGCCGGGGTCGTATGCGGTGACGAACTGGTTGCCCTCTATCGCCATACCCGGCTGTTTATCCTGCCGTCGTCGCACGAGGGAATGTCTTTTTCCCTCCTTGAGGCAGGCATCTCGGGCGCGCGACTGGTGGTCAGTGATATCCCCAGCAACAAAGAGGTTTGTCAGAATTTCGGGCGTCTCTTCCCGGTCGATTCTGAGGATGGATTGCGGGACGCCCTGGAGCAGGAATGGGGACGACCCCGTTCACAGAGAGAAGTCGATGCGCAAATCGCGGAGTTCAGGCGGCGGTTTGACTGGCGTCAGGTGGCCAGTGCGACGGGGCCGTTGCTGGCGGGGCCATCGAGAGTGTTGAAACAAAGTGAAGTCGAGTTGGTCCAACCAGAGTTCCCACAATCGGCCGATGCGAAGGAACCTGCGAAAGAAGGGGTTTAAAAATTATGAGCCGAGTTATGGTGCTCGCTCTGTCCGAGGCCTCACCCGAACTGGTCCAGCAATTCTGCGATGCGGGGGTGATGCCGAATTTGTCCCGACTGATGAAGCAAGGCTTGAGCGGACATACTCGCTATTCCATTCCCTATCTGCTGACACCGCAGATGTGGGCGACGATTCTGACCGGACGCCGTGCCGGCAGTCATGGCGTTTTCGACTATTGGCAGCGTCAGGATGGAGGCAAGTTTCTCGAAGTTCATGGTTCCGACGTTAAAGGACCCAAATTGTGGGATGTCCTCGCCAGCAATGATCTGCCATCAGGCTGGGTCAATGTCCCGATGACATATCCACCGCCAATGATTCCCGGTTTCGCATTGTCCGGTCAGGATGCTCCTGGAGCGCATCCTTCCATTTCACACCCGCGCGAGCTGTTTCAAGAGCTGACCAGCAGTCTGGGGCGGTATCATCACAAAGATATCTTTCCCGGGGGGCAGGACAAGGCGACATACGGTGAACTGCTTCCGCACGAGACGGTCTGGCAAAAATCCCTGCTCGAGAAGTTGGTTTACCGCGACGACTGGCGATTTCTGTTTGCCTACAACAGTGGCAGTGCGTTTGCACAGCACTATTTCTGGAAAGACATGGAGGAAAAAGGGAGCGTCACAGAGAAAGTTGCCGAGAAAACGTTTGCAGCCGCGGACGTGTTGATCGGCTCATTGATGAATGCTCTCGAACCGACTGACACATTATTTGTGATTTCGGAATGCGGCGCGGGTCCGATCAAGGCGGGGGTTCGCCTGCAGAACTGGCTCGAGCAGAATGGATTCCTGGCTCGTACCGAAGGTTGCAAAGGGCCGTCGGCGACAGCCCGCCTGCTGACCAGTATCCGGACCAACGCGCAGCGCTATCTGCCCCGCAGTCTGTTCTACTATGCGAATGCGATGCCCTTTAAGCAGTGGGTGCTTCGCCGGATCGCTCACGATCATATCGACTGGTCGCGGACGCGAGCCTACCACCGCGGCAAGGGCGAGGGGAACATTTACATCAACCTCGCGGGGCGTGAGCAGCACGGGATTGTCAGGCCCGAAGAGTATGAGCCACTTCGCGATGAACTGATCACCGCCTTGCGGAAGCTGACTGATCCGGAAACGGGTGAATCGGCCGTGATCGATGTCCACCGCCGTGAAGCGCTGTTCGGCGATCAGGGAGTGGAAATGGCACCGGATCTGGTGATCGAGTGGCGGGACGCTCGTTATATGCCCGCCGAAACGCTTTCCGCGGACCAAGAGATCTTTTCCGAGCGCGTCCGCGAGTTCATGACGTGGCCCACCAGCGGCAGCCATCGCCCGGAAGGGTTGTTCGTTGCCGCCGGCCCGAATATCCGTCCCGGCAAGCTCGAAAAGCCCGTCGAACTCGTTGACCTCGCACCCACGTGGCTGCACGCGCTCGGGTGCCCGGTCCCTGCGTCCATGAATGGATCCCCCCGAGTCGACCTGTTTCAGCAGGTTCAAAGCCCCGCTGCAGATCCTGCTGAACTGATCGCCCAGACGTGATCTGATCTGTATCCCCGCCA